>CAZTEK010000081.1:0-6537 GCA_964612095.1 uncultured Verrucomicrobiota bacterium | reverse complement strand
TGCATTCCGTTATCGCTCGTAAAAATAATGATCGTATTGTCCGCATAAGGACTTTCATTCAGGGCGGTCATAATCTTTCCGAACTGGTCGTCCACGAAGGCCGTGCAGGCGAGATAGGCGCGGATCCAGCCTTTCCAGGTTTCGAGGCCGGACTCACTCACCGCCTCGAAATATTTGGCGGGAACGGAGTTCTTCCAAAGGACTTCAACGCAGTCCTTCAGATCATTCTCCAGATACGGAGGCAGCTCTATTTCCACGTCCGCGAAGAGGTCGAAATATTTTTTCGGCGCAATCAAAGGGGTATGAGGTCTGCAGAAACCGACCGCCAGAAAAAACGGCTTGTCATGCTTCTGCTTCAATACTTCAACTGCGTAGTTGGCCGACTTTTCGTCCGCCATCAGGTCGCGATCGTCCTCGTTCACGTACCGGAAGGGTGCTCCCCAATCGATCCAGCCCTCGTAGCCCGGTGCACCGGTTTTCGGATTCGGAGGAATATCCGGAACATTCGAAAGCGGTCCATAATACATCCCGATTTGCTCCAGCTGTTTCGGCATAAAGTTTGTGGTGCGCGCGTCCTTTAGCATGCCATTCGCCATGCGTTCGCCGGTGGACGGCCCCGGCCCCATCGTAACGGGACTGAAACCCCATCTTCGCTTCCCGTCGGCATTGTCGAACAGCCATGCATCGCGATGGACTTCATGCGAGATCTTTCCGGTGCCGAACACCACATAGCCGTTTTGGGCCAACTGCTGCGGAAACGTTACGCAATCCCGAAGCACAGGCCGCTCGAAGGTCGCCTGCGGTTTTTTCGAATCGCCGCCGCCCTGGGGATTCTGGGCCCAACCGTAGTAGCCGATGGTTTGCGGGAACAGCCCGCTCAGCAGGCTGGCACGCGACGGGCCGCACAAAGGTGCATTGCAATGCGCGTTATCAAAGCGAACAGACGATTTCATAAAGCGTTCAAGGTTCGGAGTCTTCGCCTGCGGATGCCCGCCCATTCCATCAACACCATCGTTTAAGTCGTCGCAAATAACAAACAACACATTCGGGCGAGAGTTCTCTTCTGCAGCGCAAGTCAGTACGGCAACCGCGCTGACGGCAGCCGTACCAAACAGATGTTTTCTAAAGATTTGGTGAGTGGACATTGGGTTACCTCCTGTTAATTAAATTTTGCGCGGATGACCAGCACTTCCGGCGGGGTCACCTCAATGGTCAGACCGGTTCGGCTCAGCCGTCCTTTCTCTTCCGGAAGCGGGCGAAGCGTCATTGAATCGATCCACATCTTTTCATAGAGGGGCAGACGATCCCCGATAAACTCTTCGGCTGCGCGACCCTCACCCATTTCGCGGACACTGCCGGTGCGGGTCGGGCGCTTGATGAACGTTTGCTTGATCAGGCCGTTTTCCAACAGTTGGGCGCGGATCGTATCGTGCGCAGCGGTCGTATTGTTCAAAGAAACGAAGCGCAGTTCGCTCAATCCCTTGATGGAATCAGGCAGACGGAAGCTGATCTCTTCCGGAGTGCTCTTGATGCCCTCCTCCGGCTGGTATGCGGAGATGACAAAGATCAAATCCTCCGTGCCGACAGCGGCAAGTGCCAGCGCATTGAGGCCCTGCGCGGAAGGCGCTTCCGGCTCCAACAGAAAGGTCTCACTGCCCAACGTGTGTTCGAGCACACAGAGCAGCCAGGCATGACCGGTGAAAAGCTTGCGCAACTGGTTCGAACGATCGCGAAAGGCATCCGTCATCTCCCAATGCCAGAGCTTGTCGATTCCGGTCTGGCGCAGGCGGAACATGACCTGGGCGGTCACGGCAGCACCGAGTGCGCCGTACTCCTCGCTGACGAAAGCGTCACCCTTGCCCGTTTCACCCCATGGCGCGATGTCGAACTCGTGGATTTCCCGCGACACCCCTTCGAGCTGCGGGAAGCGCTTTTCGAACTCGTTCCAGACCTCCTCGCAGCCCCTGGCATTGGCCACCGGGTCGGTGTCCACGCGATGGTAACGCGAGAAGGCGACCCAGTCGAAGGGCACGCCCTGCCCGCCGTTCCACGTGTTGGTTCCGTTCACACAGTGATCGGCGAGTTCAAGCAGATCGACATTGTAAACGCCCCCTTTCTGGAAGGCCGCCACATTGGCTCCGGCGAGGTTGAACGCGCCGAACTTCGCATCGGGCAAGATGGACTTCACGGCGGCAGCAGCGGCATCGTAGTGTCGAATATACTCCTCCTGCGTGCCGCCGAAGCGGTTGATCTGGTTGTTTTCGGTGCCGATGCGGAAGCGCAGGCGATTGGCGGTTTCGAATCCCAGGATTTCGACCAACTCTTCGCAGAGCGCTTTTACCAGCCCGTGCCACTCCTCAACGTTTTCCGGTGGCATGTATTGGCCGAGTCCCACGGCCTTTGGCACTTTGGGCAAGCACCAGGGCACATTGTCGAGCACGATGGTGAAGTCGGTGTAGCCGGCGTCGAGATACGGGCGCAGGCGCGGCGCCAGCAGATCCATGCGGTAGCGAACCGTTCCGTCCTCGTCGCGCCAGGCCAAGTCTCGTTCGTGTATCGCAGGGTCCTTCGCGTTGTTAAACCCGCCCAGGATGCGCACCATGCTGATGTGGTCACAGAAAGGAATCTCCTTTCCGGTGTTCCGCTTCGCGTAGGGAAAAGCGCCCCCGCAAATATAGTCGGGAATGGTTTCGAGGGCCTGACCCACTTCATGGAACGGACCGAGCACCGCCGAATAACGCCAGAACGGCTCCATTTTCCCCAGAGAAATAACCTGCTCCTCCGAAAATGAGAGTTGCCCGGCCGCAAGACAAATCAGAACCCAAAGATTTTTTTTCGACATCCGTAGCACCCTTAATTTAATTGATGTGAACCACCCAGACATTCAGTTACTGCTCTTCAGATCCATAGCAAAAGGGGATGCCGGCAATGCGACGCTGTTCACAAGGTTGGCGACGGGACAATCTGCCCAAGCATATCGAATCTGAACCGGCTTCTGCCCTGCCGGACAGGATATTCGAACACGATCCACAGAAATGATTTCAGCGGAGGCTTCATGGAATACGCCATCGGCTCCGGCTGTTTCAAACCCCTTAACCGTTCCATTGTCTAGTGTTTTCAGTCCTTCCCCGACCGACTCAAAGGCAACCGTCACGAAGGATTCTTCAACAACAGGGGCTGCCGGCAGGGGGCCGGTAGGAACCATAGATTTTCCGTACACCATCGCCTGCGCAAGCCGGGCGACTCGCTCCGCAACCGTCTTTTTGTCCGTTGGATGAATCTGTTCGGGGTCACCGGTATCAATGGTCACCACCAAACCGGTATCCTCAAGAGCTAATACCGCCTCCCGCTGGGCTTCGCGGATCAGCGGCCAGTCATTATGCGGGCCCGGCTTGAACTTCGGAAGCTGTACAATCAGAAACGGGAGCCGTTCCTGCTGCCAGCCCTCGCGCCAGCTGCCGACCAGTCCTTCCAGAAGATTTTTATAATACCCCGCCCGGTGCTTCTGAGAGTTCCCCTCCCCCTGATACCAAACGACACCGCGCAGCGCATACGGCATCAGCGGCGCAATCCGTCCGTTATATAAAGCATACGGACGGTGAAAATGGTTCGGGCCCATGGGACCCTTGCGCACAAAAAAACTCGGGGCCGGTTCCGCTTTCCCGCTTCGGCGGGCATCGGCAACCGCCTGTTCGTGCTCCGCTTTTTCCCTCTGCCACCGCGCGGTTTCTTCCGGGAGCTTCTGCAGAGCCACAGCATATTCCTCCAGCCTCGGACGGGCGGACGGAATGGATTCCAGCACTTCTTTGGGCACCCAGGACTCCCCGTACGTTCCGGATACACTGGTCTTTAACAGCCCAACCGGTACATTCAGCTCGGTATGCAGCTTCTCCGCCATCCAAAATCCAATGGCGGAAAACTGTCCGGCTTTCCCCGGCGTGCAAACTGTCCACGATGCACTTCGCGCAACATCCTCAGCCGGTGCATCGGGCAGCTGCCATCCCGGATCAAACAGCCGCAGCCAGGGATAGTCGGCCTGTGCAGCGGCCTCCGGTCCGCCATCAGAAGACTGAAGCCACCAGTCCATATTCGACTGCCCGCCAAGAATCCAGACCTCTCCAACGAGAACATCTGAAACCTGAAACTTGAAACCTGAAACCTGAGAGATAACGATCATTTTCCGGGGCTCGAACGAATCGGGCATCGGATCCAGATCCACCCGCCACTTGCCACTGCCACTTGCCACTGCAGACTTCGTTTGCCCGGCGAACTCGACCGTCACCTCGGCACCAGACTTCGCCCAACCCCAGACCGGCACCGGCATATCGCGCTGAAGCACCATCCCATCGCGAAAGATACCGGCCACGCCAAACCCGACGGGCGACGAGGAAGCCACGGAAACCGGCGAATCGGGCTCCGGGGCAACCAATTTGTCCAGCCGCTTGGCATTCCGGATCCACCAAATGCTGTTCGGGTACTTTTCGTGGCTGCGAAACTCAACCTCCAAAACGGCTTGATACTGAAAGGCGGACGCAAAGACCGCCCCGTATTGCTGTCCGGCAGGAGAGGCGCAGTTCAGCTGGTGTTCCGTTCCATCCGTGGCGGTAAAAGTAAAAAAAACAGCCCTGCCCTCGCGCTTGTCTGTCACCGTTCCGCGAGCCGTCATCCAGTCTGGTTCCGCCATAACCACCGAACATAACAGCCCGGCCAGCAAAAGCATGATTCCCGTTGTTTTTCTCATCATCGTACTCCTGTTTGCTAAATTCATCGCAAAGTGATCATCAGATACTGATATGGCAAGCCCCGCATTTCGATTTACTGTCAATGGTTCGTGCCGTAAATGAAGTTATTTACGGGTTATTGTTTCGATTTACCAACGGACGAAGCTGAATCGCGCCCGAGCCCCATCTCAATGGCTTTGGCATAAGGGATAATATTGTTTTCCTTTTCCCAGCGCTCATGCGCGGTGAGCAGAGACTGAACTTTTTCCGGGAATTGTGCAGCCAGATTGTTGACTTCGCACGGATCAGCGGCGAAATCGTAAAGTTCATATACCGGCTCAGTGTAGAGTCTGGTGACATCATACCATCCGGGATTGACCAGCAGCTTCCAGCGTCCGTCCTGCAGTACCGCCTTCTGCCCGTAGAGATCCCAGTGCAACATCTCCGGCTCCGGGAGCGGTTCGCCGCGAAGCGCGGGAACAATCGAGCGCCCGTCCATTGCCGGCCCATCAACCGGCAGGGAAACGCCAGCCAGTTCCAGCAAGGTCGGCGTGATGTCCATCACCGAGACCGCTGTCGAAACGATGCGTCCGCAGCCTGAGTGTCCGCCCTGCCAGACAATCATCGGCGTGCGCATACCGCCCTCCCAGAGCAACGCTTTCGACCCGGCAAACGGGGTGTTGCCCAGGCGGCCCAGATCGCCGGCAGTTCCGTTGTCGGAAAGATAAAAGATCACCGTGTTGTCCAGCACGCCGCGTTCGCGCAGCACCTCAACCAACCGCCCGATGTTGCGGTCCATGATCTCCTGCATGGCGGCATAGGTGGCCATGCGGCGAATCCAGTCGGTTTTTTTCTCCTCCGTGGCGAATTGCTTCCCGCTTTGCAGGTAAAAGGCGGAAAGCGGACTTCCGCTCTCCCAGTCCAGGTTTTTCGGAAGCATGTCCAGCTTCTGCAAAGCGGCAACCCGGCGACGCTGGAATTCAGCGAGTTCGGCGGATTGATAAAGCTTCTCATATTTCGTCACCAGCGCGGCGGGTGCCTGCAGGGGCAGGTGCGGAGCCTGATAGGCCAGGTAGAGAAAAAAGGGCTTCGCGTCGCCAACCGCCTCATTGACATACTCAATCGCCTTATCCGTAACCCCGTCGGTCGAATACCAGTTCAGCTGCGTGATTTCGGCTTCCTGGTTGCCTTCGTAAAACTGGTGGTTGTTGGGCGGCGGGTTATAGAAAAAATTCGCCTGGCCTTTGGGCATTCCGAAAAAACGGTCAAACCCTCGCTGGAGCGGCAGCGCATTAAAAAAGCGCAGGCGGCCTTCTTCGGTGTAGGGGATATCTGGATACCAGCGTTCCCAGAGTGCCTTGTTCATGTAGGCATCGCCGCCTACATCCCACTTGCCAACCATCAGGGTTCGGTAGCCTGCCGGGCGAAGCAGCTCAGCCACGACCGGAAAATCGGGATCGAGCATGCCGCGATATTGGGAATGACCGATATCAAATTTCATCGCGCCGAGGTCGCCCATACCAACCTTCTGCGGGTAATGGCCGGTGAGCAGTGCCGCACGGGTCGGACTGCATCGGGCGGTGTTATAGCAGCGGCTGAAAACCGTCCCTCCGCGAGCCAGGCAGTCGAGATTCGGACTCTCCACCTCCCCGCCAAACACTCCGAGATCAGAATAGCCTGCATCGTCACTCAGGATCACCACCACATTCAGCCGCACGGCAGCTGCAACAGAGGGTGTCATCCCAACCGCACACAGCGCAGCTGAAGTAATACTTGTTCGAATCATGTCCCGGTTCATCAGTTCCGCCTCTTTTTC
>CAZTEK010000080.1:0-6655 GCA_964612095.1 uncultured Verrucomicrobiota bacterium | reverse complement strand
TTTTGAGATGAAGAAGCTACGGATATTTATCAGCTCGGTGCAGAAGGAATTTGAGCCGGTTCGCCGCGACCTGAAGGCTTTTCTTATGGGGGATGCTGTTCTGCGCCGCTTTATTTCCGATGTATTTCTTTTTGAAGAGCTGCCTGCCAGTGACCGCCGGGCGGACGCGGTCTATCTGGAGGAGGTCGAACGATGCGACATTTATCTCGGGCTGCTCGGATATGAGTATGGCGGTGCGGACTCCGAAGGCGTTTCACCCACGGAGCGCGAATATGATTATGCGACGAAGCATCATAAAACCCGGTTGATCTACGTCTGGGGTTCGGACGAATCCCGTCGCGCCCCGGCCATGAAAAAGCTGGTTCACAAGGCCAGTAGCGAACTGATTCGCCGCCGGATTGAAGGATTCAGCGCGCTCACCTCCGAAGTTTATTCCAGTTTGGTGGATCATCTTGACCGGAACGGCGCACTGCGCGTTCCGCCGTTTGACACTTCTGCCTGCGATGGAGCCAGCCTCAAGGAAATTTCCCGCAAACGGATCGACTGGTTTCTGGAAGCCGCCCGGCGCGAGCGTGGATTTCCTCTTAAGGCGGGCACTGCCACCGAAGCATTGCTGAAACATCTTAATCTGACGGCAGACGGCCGTCCGACCAATGCCGCAGTGCTTCTTTTCGGCACCAATCCGCAGAAACATCATCGAACGGCTGAAACCAAATGCATTCACTGCCACGGTACCGAATACCGGCGGCCCTTTGCATCAATGCAGGTTTATGGAGGCGACCTTTTCGAGCAGGCCGATCAGGCCCGTGACTTTGTGCTGTCCAAGATCAACCGGCCTGTCGGCACCCGTGCGGAAAGCAATCGGGCCCCGGCCGCCTATGAGCTGCCGCCCGATGCCATTGGCGAAGCCATTGTCAATGCTATCGCCCATCGGGATTATCACAGCAACGCGTCTGTGGAAGTGCGGCTTTTTGCCGATCGGCTGGAAATCTGGAACCCCGGTTCACTGCCCGGAACACTTGAACTGGAAGACCTGCGTCACGACCATGCTTCCGTACCCAATAACCCGCTGATTGCCGAACCGCTCTATCTTGCCCGCTATATCGAACGGGCCGGGTCCGGAACCCAGACCATGATTGAACTCTGCCGCGAAGCCGGGCTTCCTGAGCCCGCCTTCGAACAGCGCTCCGGCTTCTTTGTTGTCACCCTCTGTCGCGACTGGCTCACCGAAGAGGTAATGGAGAATCTGGGATTAAACGATCAGGAGCGGCAACTCGTTCGGATTCTCAAGGTTAGCGGTAAAATTGGAAACAAAGAATATCAGGAACAGTTTAGCGTTTCCAAACCAACAGCGTCACGGCATCTCGATTTACTCGCGGGTAAAGGGGTCTTGATCAAGGTTGGGACGACGGGCAAGGGAACGTACTATGTACTTTCTCGCAAAGGGCTTATAAAGGGCTCAAAGGGCTCGTGAAACAAAAGGGCTCACAAAGGGCTCAAAGGGATCAGTGCTAAAATCGTCAAGAGGGTAACCGTAATTGTCCGATATGGCTACTCGCGACCTTGCTGATTTGAAGAACAGAAAAATCGTCAATCAAGTAGGTAATCGTGGTCTGGGAGTTCACTACGTCTTGCGGCGGAAAGGGGCCAAAATGGGGACAATGGGGACATGAATCTGATTTAAACCCAATGCGGCCCGCAACACCGGCTGGATGAATCACCAAAACAAGCTGACCTTGGCGAGAAGTAATCAACTGCCGGAGCGCATTATCGGCAACTCTGAATCATCATTTTATAGGACGGACACCTTTGCGACACCTTTGCCGGACACCTTTGCCGGACGGACACCTTTGCCAATTTTTTGCGGCCAAGTGAACACCATTGTATTCTGTTACTCAGCATTGATTTCACATCGAACAAGCAAACAGAAAATGGAGGCGGCAGTAATTTTCTGCAGTTGCATCTTTGTCAGATGGAAAATTATGTAAATTTAAGCAACATTGATTTTTAACTGAGTAAATAACCACACTGAAGCCCTGATAGTGAGTAGCGGAGAGTGGTGTAGCAGATCGTTTTGAATGCACCTTTCTGCGAGGCCGGTGAGCATGTGTTTCCGGCTGTTGTGAGCAGTGTGTGTGACTGAGGTGTATAAAAATTTCAGGAGATAAAGGTGAATTCAAAAGAGCGCGCCGGTATTGCTTTCAAACGCGGGATTCCTGATCGGTGTCCTTTGGGGTTTTTTGCGATCGATTCAGATACTGCTTCAAAGGTGTTGGGGCGTCCGACGTACTGGCGGGCAAAAGCCAAGTGCCAGATAGCCTTTTGGGAAGGCCGGCGCGATGAAGTTGTCCAGAGCTGGATTGAAGACGGGATCGAGCTTTATAAGAAACTGGATATCATTGATATTATTCCCGTTTCCAACCACATGGCAGGGATATGTCCGCCCAAAAATTACCGTCCGGTGCCGCCTAAACAGATTGCGGACGACACCTGGGAGGACAGTTCCGGAAAGATTTACAAATATTCTCCTCTGACGGCAGACATTACCATGATCCACGACCCGCAGGTCTGGACACGTGAATATAACGTTGAAGAGGAGCTGTGGGATGGCGTAGTGACACCTCCAGATGCATCTGTTTTCGAGGCGGTCGACGCGTTTATTGCGGCGTTTAAAGATGACCGGTTTATGATCGGTCCGTCTGCTCCGGCGGAGGGCTGGTTGCTGCTGGGAGGAATGGAGCGGGGGTTTCTCGAGATTGCATCGGAGCCGGATGCTGTAAAAGCGATTTATGCTTCACGCATCGACCGGGCTATTGCTGAAAATTCATATTACATCAGACCGGGGCAGGACGGTGTGCTTGATGGCACAGATTATTCCAGCGCGCAGGGTCCGATGATCAGTCCGCAATGCTACCGTGATCTTTTTCTGCCGGATTATCAAAGACGCATTAGAAATTTCAAAGAGAAGTACGGAATGATTGTCGTGCAACACGCCTGCGGCAATAACTGGCCTTTGATGGATATTTTTGTGGAAATGGGCATCGACTGTTATCAGTCAATTCAGGCTTCCGCCAGTATGGATATTATTGAACTGCAAAAGAAGTATGGGGACCGGCTGTCGCTTTGGGGCGGTGTTCAGCTGGAAAATCTGGTCGGCGGAACAACCGAAGATGTGCGTAGAGATGTCCGGCGGGTGATGCAGGAAGCCGCACCTTCAGGCGGAATTATTCTGGGAACCAGCCACTCTGTTGCTGTTGGAACCAAGTATGACAACTTTATGGCTCTACTCGATGAATACAGCAAATTTATTTGATGATTTGAAAACTCAATGCACCGGTCCGGAATGGACAGGATCGGTTGCTTGTGTCTGTTTAGAAGTTTGTGAGAATATATGAAACGAATTGTGTGTATTGGTGGCTGGGGTCACTGGGGCGAGGTTTTCAAAACGCTTGAAACCTATCAGGACGCTCAACTGTGCGGTGTGGCTCCCGCATACTCCGGCGAGAATCTGGATACCATTTGCGGGCACCGCCTGATGAAGGGTGTTCCGCGGTTTGAAACGATTCGGCAAATGGTTTCTGTTACAAAGCCGGATGTCGCCATTGTCAGTTCCTTGCCGGGATATATTGCAGCCGCCGTGATTCAGGCTGCGGAAGCCGGACTGGATGTTATCTCCGAAAAACCTCTTGGCATCACATTGGACGAAAATCGTGCAATTGAACGGGCCGTTAAGTTGAATAACGTAAAATTGACCGCCATATTTTCTATGCGAACCCTGCCGGTTTTTCAAACCGCCCGGCGATTGTATCGCGACGGAGTAATCGGGAAAGCAGTACTGATTAACGTCCGTAAATCCTACAAATACGGCGATGAAGAAGCGCGTCCGGAATGGTTCGGTCAACGTGCAGTTTATGGCGGAACCTTCCCGTGGATCGGTATTCATGCTCTGGATATGATTTCATTTATCACAGGGCTTGGTGCGCGTCAGGTTGCGGCCCTGCAATGCAATCAGATACATTTTTCCCGCCCGGACTGTGAGGACACCTGTTGTGCGGTACTTGAGCTTGATGGGGGCGTTCAGGCCACTGTCAGTGTCGATTATTTCCGGCCGCAAAATGCTGGCACACACGGTGATGACTGGATCCGGATTGTTGGAACGGAGGGAATCATTGAAGCGCGCGATAATGAAGGGACGTGCATGCTACTGAAACACGATGCAGCACCGCAGTCCATGCCGCTGGATGATCCCGAATCTATATTTATTCCTTTTTTAGAAGATCGCGATGGCCTGATCGGCAGTGAGGAAGCCCTCGCACTGACCAAAGCCAGTTTGTATGCCCGTCAAGCGGCTGATGAAAAAAAATGGATGGAAATACTCTAATGAATATCAGAAAGAAACCTTTAAAAATTGCGACGATCGGCTGTTGCGGCTATGCTGGGTTGTTAATCGACCTGTTAGCGGAATTGCCGGATGACTGTC
This sequence comes from uncultured Verrucomicrobiota bacterium, assembly GCA_964612095.1. Taxonomy (GTDB): domain Bacteria; phylum Verrucomicrobiota; class Kiritimatiellia; order Kiritimatiellales; family Tichowtungiaceae; genus Tichowtungia. The sequence continues at coordinate 2,175 of CAZTEK010000080.1, read as the reverse complement.
AACTCGTAGCGGTTACGGCCCGTCCTGCTGAATTTGAAACTGCACAGAAATTTCGCAAACAAGGTGTTGCTGTTTACGCAAGTGCGGACGAACTTTTCAGTCATCTTTCTCCGGAGGAATGTCCTGCTGTCATTATTCCAACCAGTATTGAAAGCCATTTTGACTATACAAAAAAAGCCATCGAATGCGGATTCCATGTATTGCTCGAGAAACCGCCCGTAGCCACTATTCAGGATCTTGACCGGTTGATTGATTTACAGCGGCAGAGCGGGAAATTTATTCCGGTTAATTTCCAATACCTGTTCAGCCCGATGACTCAGCAGTTGAAAACCAGATTAGCCGGAGGAGAATTCGGTGCTGTACGAACGGTTCGAGCCAGTGCGCTTTGGACACGTCCGGAATCGTACTTTTCGCGCAACCACTGGAGCGGCTGTTTGCAGGTAGAGGGACATTGGGTGCTGGATGGAACGATCGGTAATCCGCTGGCGCATTTGCTGGCTGAGGCGCTTTATCTGGCAACTCCGAACCCCGGCATGGCAGAGCCGGTAAGTATTCAGGCGGAGCTTTATCATGCCAATGAAATAGAAAGTGAAGATACCAGTTGCTTGCGCATTAAGACAAAAGACCGGGCAGTCATTTTTTATTGCGCCAGTCTTTGCTCTAAAGAGATGACTCCTGTCCTGTGCGAAATTGAGACCGATAGGGCTGTGATCCGTTTAATAGATTTTTATCGGCTTGAAATTATCTGGCGCGACGGCCGCCTTGAAAAGGCGGAGACCTTGGATTATGACAATTATACAGATCGCCGGATTATGCTGAAGGTACTGATTGATGCATTGATAAAAAATGAGCGGCCTCTGATTACCGTCGAAGAATGCCGTCCGTATATGCTGGCATTAAATGGAGCATTTGAATCATCCGGGATGCCAATAAATATTTCAAACACAGTTGAGGTGCAAACGACGGATCAGGGGCCTGTCCGCTGTATCAAAGGGTTGTCTGCACTGATTACCAAAGCATTCGGGGAACAGTGCCTTTTCTCTGAAATCGGTGCAGTGTGGGCAAAGCCGGGAACACCGGTTGAATTGTCCGGCTACGATTTTTTTCCGTCAATTAATACCGATCTGCTTGAGATAGATGCTCCTGCTACTTTGAAAACGCTTCCATCGTCTGGATGTGAAAAAAGAAGCGGCAGGGAAGCCACTGTGACCGTATGAAAAAGAGAGTTCATACATAGATTTTTATGCTCAGCTTTTCTTTAAACGAGATATGAAAAAATACTGTAAATTATTTATGCGTCTGTTTCTGTTGTGTCTGGCGTAGATTTACATTGAGGGCAGGGAGCGTTGGTTAAAGCTCAGGTGGCTGAGTGATGATGGCACGAAAGTGCCGTAGTGCGCGGTAGAGAGTTTCTGGAACCGGTCAGGGTAAAAAAATGTAAATAATAAGGTCGTTCATTTTGTAGATGACCGGTCGTAATATGGAAGAGTAAGGAGTTGGAGCCGGGTGGTTTTGGCGAGGAGTGAAGTACATAGGAGGAATGGAAATATGAAAAAAAATATGGGTTTGATTGTTTCATTGTTTAGTCTATGGGCGGGGGTGTCGTCGGGGCAAGCTACCTTGATTACCGATAATTTTAATCGCAACGGGATCGGGTATAGTTCTAATGCCGATGCTGCCCTTGTTAATGAGAACTGGACAAATGGTGTAGGTCAGACTGCACAGTGGGCGGTCAGCGGCAATAAGGTCCTTACGAGGACTCTATCCGGTTCCGGAAATGCGGTTCTTGTTAATAAAGCGCTGGAAACGCTGAGCGGCAGCGGGAAGAGTTTTACATTGAGTGCCGATCTTATGCCCCTCCAAGCTAACTACTGGGCTGGAGTGGTCTGGGGCTATCAGGATGCATCGAATTATTATTTCCTGCAGATGAAGGCCAATACGAATATTATGCAAGTGTACAAGGTTGTAAACGGAACACAGTCGAAGATCGGAACCGACGCATTAGCTTCGGCTAATTTTGCTCTCAGCGGAACCAATACCGTAACCATTACCTCTACAAATGCCTATAATTTCGATGTTAAAATTACCAATAAAGGGACGGGTGCGACGTTGCTGTCGACATCCAGAACCGATACCGGTTCCTCTTTTACGGGTGGTTATGCCGGACTGGCACTG
>CAZTEK010000079.1:0-6658 GCA_964612095.1 uncultured Verrucomicrobiota bacterium | reverse complement strand
ATCTTTGTTTTGAAGCGCCGCAACCGCCGTGAAATATTTTTGCTCACGCTGTTTTCACTGCTCTATTTCGGCTTTTGGCGTAACGGCTGTGTTTGCTCAGTGGGTTCGTTACAGAATGTGGTAACGGGACTTTGTAATTCTGCGTACGGCGTACCGCTCACGGTACTGATTTTTTTCGCTGCGCCGTTGATTTTTGCGTTGTTGTTCGGACGCGTCTTCTGCGCCGCCGTTTGTCCGCTGGGTGCCATTCAGGAAGCCGTCGCCGTTAAACCGATCAACGTTCCGCTGGCGGTTGAAAAAGTGCTCTCGATCGTTCCGATCATTTATCTTGGATTGACCATACTTTCCGTGGTGATGGGGGCAGGATTTATCATCTGTCAGTATGATCCGTTCGTCGGCTTTTTTCGGCTGGGCGCGAGTTATAGCCTGTTGATTTTCGGCGGGCTCCTACTGGTATTGGGTATCTTTGTCGCGCGGCCTTACTGTCGGTTTCTCTGTCCCTACGGCGTACTGCTTAACTGGGCGTCAAAACTTTCACGGAGCCACGCTGCGATTACACCGACGGATTGCATTCAGTGCGGGCTCTGCGCCGACTCGTGTCCATACAATGCCATCCGCAAACCGATGTCTGCCGCCGTCCAGGAAAGCCGGACCAAAGGTGCGCGGCGGCTCGGTTTGCTGATTTTGCTGATGCCAGTTCTGATCGCGCTCGGAGCTGGCACCGGTGGCCTGCTACGCGAACCGCTTGCGCGGATGCACCCGACGGTTCGGCTGGCCGAGCGTATCGCTGGCGAGGAACTGAGGCATTACAATGGAATGACCCTTGAGTCTGCCGCCTTCCGCGCATCGGACATCCCTAACGAGAAACTTTTTGCCGAGGCGGTGGTTCTCAAGGAGGGTTTTGGGCGCGGCGGGAAATGGCTCGGGGCCTTCATCGGCTTCATGATCGGTTGCAAATTGATCGCGGTTTCCATTCTGCGGAAACGCACGGACTACGAACCGGATCGCGGTGCCTGCTACAGTTGCGGCCGCTGTTTTAAATATTGTCCCGTGAAGCCCGCATGCGGCGAAAAACTTGCCGGATCCACGCCGGATACGGCTGAGTTCCGGCAGTACTGGGGAGAGTAGAGCCGGAACTTAGGGCGTATCCGCCCGTAGATACGGCTTATAAGGATGGTGTATGGAAGAGAAATCAGAATTCAAACAACGACCGGTTTTGGCCATAGCGGCGCGGAGTGTGGCGCTGGCGGCGGCGCTGTTTTCGCTGATCCTCTGCATTCTGCTGCTGGCCGATTTTGTGCGGATTCAAAAAATGGATCCGCTGAACGATCCGCAACTTTTGCAATTGCGTGAGAAGCTGGCCGCTTCAACCGGCGGCACCGAGGCGCTGGTGGAACAGATTCGCACGTTCGATTTCTATGCCCGCCGCGCATTTTTCAGTAATCAGGCGCAACGGCGCGCGGGCGGGTTTCTGCTGCTCGGCGGCGCGACCGTTTGCTTTATCGCATTGAAGCTTTTCAGACTTTGGAAACCGGAACTTCCAAAGGTTGGAAAGATTGAACCCGTGAGTTATGGAGAACTTAACTCGCTGTTCCGGCAACTGATGGCCGGCACGGGCATTGTGCTGGTGGCCATTGCGTTGTTTCTGGCATTCGCTGTACAGAGCGATCTTTCTGTTATATTGGCGCGGGCCGAAAAGACCGCCCCAGCAACAGTATCGCTCGTTCAGCCTTCCACTTTTTTATCCATGCAAACCAATTGGACGTCGCTGCGCGGACCGGGCGGAATAGGCGTCGCTTATTTTACGAATGCGCCGACCGGCTGGGACGTTAAAACGGGTGAGGGCGTGCTTTGGAAAACCGAAATTCCGGTGCACGGATTCAACTCGCCCATTGTCTGGGGCCGTCGCATTTTTATGTCGGGTGCCGACGATCAGGGGCAGGAAGTTTTCTGTTTCGATGCCGATAGCGGCAAACTGTTGTGGACGAAGCCGGTGGAAACCGCAGAACAAGTTCCGGAGGTGTCGGAAGATACGGGTCTCGCCGCGCCGACGATGACAACGGACGGTCAGCGCGTTTTTGCCATTTTCGCGACCGGTGAACTGGCGGCCTTTGATATGGATGGCCGTCCAGTCTGGCAGAAAAATATTGGCGTTCCGAAAAATCCGTATGGTATGGGTTCGTCGCTGATCACCGATGGTAAGCGGCTGTTTATCCAGTACGATCACGAGAACGCGAAAAAGGTCATGGCGCTTGATTGCGCCACCGGAAATCCGGTCTGGCAGACGGAGCGCAAATTCATTTCGTGGTCGAGTCCGGTGTTGATCGAAACCGCCTTCGGCCCGCAACTGATTCTTAACGATGAAGAAAATGTGATCGCTTACGACCCGGTCAGCGGGAAGCAAATTTGGACGGTGAAGTGCCTGGGCGGTGAAGTTGCACCGTCGCCAACCTTTAACGGCAAGGATATAATTTTTGTAGCGAACGAATATGCTCAGGCCAGTGCGCTGAAGCTGACCGGTGGCACGCTGAAGATCTTGTGGCAGTATGATGATTTGCTTCCGGAGATCAGCAGTCCGGTTGCGGCGGAGAATTTTTTCTTTATCGCAACGTCTGCGGGTGATGTGGTGTGTCTCGATGCGGCGACCGGTGAGGAAAAGTGGCGGCACGAATTTGATGAAGGGTTCAGTTCGTCCCCGGTGTTGGTGGGTGATCGTATCTACGCCATTGATGTTGCCGGCGTCGTGCATATTTTCGGTGCGGCGGCGGAATATGAAGAGATCGGAACGGCCGCCCTGGGCGAACCGGTCTACGCCACGCCCGCTTTCATGGACGGACGCATCTATATTCGCGGCGATGAGAACCTTTACTGTATCGGAAGAAATGAACACTAAGGCACAAAGCTCACAAAGCAGGGCCTTGGAGTTCTTTGTGCCTTTGTGTTTAAGAATCAAATGAACAGTAAACTCGACATCTTAGAGGTTGATCGGATCGTCGCGAAGATTGGCCGCGGCGAGTCTTCGGTGATTCCGATTCTGCAGGCGGTGCAGAAGGAGTTCAAATATCTTCCGGACGCTGCGCTGCGCCGGATCTGCGAGATCAGCGACATCACGCCGGCGCAAATCGAAGGGGTTGTTTCTTTTTTTTCACAGTTCCGCCGGACGCCGGTCGGCAAGCACATGATTAGTGTCTGTGATGGCACCGCCTGCCATGTCAAGGGGTCGGACGCCGTGTACGGTTCCGTAATGAACGCGCTGGGCATCAAAGAAGGCGACACGGATGCGAATGGAATTTTTACTGTTCAAAAGGTGGCTTGTCTTGGTTGCTGCACGCTGGCTCCGGCGGTGCAGATCGACGGCGTAACCTATGGTCATCTGCGAACCGATACGGTCTCGAGCATGATTACCGATTTTCTGGAGAATGAAGCCAACCGGATGCCGCGCAGTTTCCAATCTCTGGAAGGCGGTATTGCACAGGGCGAAGTGCGCATCGGGCTGGGTTCATGCTGTGTGGCCAGTGGCAGTGCCAAGATTCGTGACGCGCTGGAAGACTCGCTCGCCGCGCTGAGTTGCAAGGTTGATATCAAGCCGGTCGGCTGTGTCGGCATGTGCCATCGCACGCCGCTCATGGAGGTGGTGATCCCGGGCGCCGAGCCGGTACTGTATGCCAAGGTGAAACCGGAAGATATTTCTGAAATTATCGAACGGCACTTTCGTCCGGACAAACCGTTCGTAAAAATTCGTGCGGCGGCGGAGAGCTGGCTGAAAAAACTCTATACCGACGAAGCCCGCGATGTACCGGAGCGTTATGCCCTTGATGTTCGTGAAAAGCCGGTAGCGGATTTTTTGGGTCGGCAGCAGCATATTGCCACGGAGCACAGCGGCCTGCTGAATCCGTCGGACATAGCGGAATATGAACGGCTCGGTGGTTTCGAAGCACTCAAAGTGGTTTTATCCAAAAACGATCCCGATGGTTTGATTTCGGAAATTGAAAAGAGCGGACTGCGCGGCCGCGGTGGCGGCGGATTCCCTACCGCCCGCAAATGGGCCGCTGTGCGTAAAGCGCCCGGCCAGAAGAAATACATTATTCTGAACGGTGACGAAGGCGACCCTGGGGCTTTCATGGACCGGATGATTATGGAGTCGTATGCATACCGCGCGATCGAAGGGATGATCATCGCCTCCTTTGCGACCGGTGCGACGGAAGGCGTACTTTATATCCGCGCGGAATATCCGCTGGCGCTGAAACGGGTTCGCAAGGCGCTGGCTGATTGCGAAACGGCCGGACTGCTGGGTGAAAATATTTTAGGTAGCGGACATTCGCTGCGTCTGCGGGTTTTTGAAGGGGCGGGCGCGTTTGTTTGCGGCGAAGAATCAGCATTGATCGCTTCGCTCGAAGGGCGGCGTGGTATGCCGAATTACCGACCACCGTTCCCGGCGGAGCAGGGACTCCACGGATGCCCGACGCTGGTGAATAATGCGGAAACTTATTCGGTCGTGCCATGGATCCTTCGCAACGGCGCGGAAGCGTTCGCCCGGCTTGGAACTGAACACAGCAAAGGCACCAAGGTGTTTTCGCTGGCCGGAAAAATTGAGCGCGGCGGGCTGATTGAAGTGCCGATGGGTATAACCATCAACGAAGTGGTCAATCAGATCGGCGGTGGCGTTGCCGACGGACGAAAATTTAAGGCGGTGCAAATCGGCGGGCCTTCCGGCGGTTGTATTCCCGCCTCGCTTGGCAATACGACAGTTGATTTTGAAGCGCTCAAAGAAGTCGGCGCGATGATGGGATCGGGCGGCTTCGTGGTGCTTGATGACCGAGACTGCATGGTCGAGATGGCACGCTATTTTCTGTCGTTCACGCAAAGCGAATCGTGCGGCAAATGTACGCCTTGCCGCGTCGGAACCAAGCGGATGCTCGAAATTCTGACGCGGCTTTGCAACGGCAACGGCAAGCTGGGCGATATTGAAAAACTCGAACAGCTGGCCGAAACGATCCGCTCGCAGAGTCTGTGCGGACTCGGCAAGACCGCGCCCAATCCGGTGCTGACGACCATTAAATATTTCCGCGAAGAGTTCGAGGCGCACATCGCGGGCCGCTGTCCGGCAGGCAAGTGCAAAAAGCTGATTACCTATTCGATCAGCGATAAGTGCATCGGCTGCACGAAATGCGCGGTCGCGTGTCCGGTCGAAGCGATCAGCGGTGAGCCGTACTCTGTGTTTAAAATTGATCCTGCAATCTGTGTGCGGTGCGACAACTGCCGGCAGATCTGTCCGGTGGATGCAGTGGTGGTGGAATAGTTATGCCCGAAATTAAAATCAATGGAACCAAGGTGCGTGTGGAGTCTGGCGCGACGGTGCTGGCGGCGGCGGAGAAGCTTTCGGTCGATATTCCGACGTTGTGTCACCTGAAAGGGTTCATGCCGGAAACGTCGTGCATGCTCTGCGTGGTGAAGGACAACGCCAGCGGACGGATGATCCCATCCTGTTCGGCGCGTGCAACCGATGGAATGGACATCGACACGGAATGCGAAGAAGTTAAGTCGGCGCGGCGCGATATCCTGAATCTGCTGTTGAGTGAACATGTCGGCGATTGCGAAGCGCCGTGCAAACGGATCTGTCCGGCACATTTGGATATCCCGTTGATGCTGCGCGAAATTCAGCGCGGCAATCTGGAGTCGGCGGCATGGATCGCACGGCGCGATCTGGCGATTCCGGCGGTGCTCGGAACTATCTGTTCCGCGCCGTGCGAAAAAGGCTGTCGCCGCGGACAGATTGATCGGGCGATCACCATTCGTGCGTTGCATCGGCAAGTCGCCGAAGATTTCCAAACTCTGGAAACGGATTTTCCAATGAATGGAAAAAATGTCGCGGTGACCGGTTCGGGCGCGGCGGGACTTTCCTGCGCCTGGAACCTGCGGCTGATGGGTTATGACTGCACGGTTTTTGATGCAAGCTCCGTGGCGGGCGGTTCGCTTCGTGAAAATGAAATGCTGCCTCCGGAAGTTCTTGATGCGGAAATTCGCTGGCTGGAGTCCGCCGGAATAAAATTTAAACTGGAATCGGTCCCGCCGACTGAGGGTTTTGATGCCGTGATTGTGCCAGAAGAACATAAGCTGGCCGTCAAGGCCGTCGCCAACGGTAAAGCCGCTGCACAGTCTTTGGGTAGAACGGTTGCGGCAGAACGGTTCGATTCAAAGATCGGCAAGCTGCGCGACAGCGAGTTGCAGGAACTGGTAAAAAACTGTCCGGCGGATGGAAAAACGGAAGCGGCGCGGTGTTTGCATTGCGACTGTCGCAAGCCGGAAAGCTGTAAGCTGCGGCGATATGCGGAGCAGTACGGTGCCGATCAGCGGGAATTTCCGGCCGACGAGCGTAAACATGTTCAGTTGATCGGACATAACGAAGCGGTGGTGTTTGAGTCAGGCAAGTGCATTAAGTGCGGACTGTGCGTACGAATTACCAAACGGGCTGGTGAAAAACTCGGGTTGGCGTTTACGGGTCGCGGATTCAACACCCAGATCACAGTTCCGTTCGGCGAATCATTGCCAAACGGTCTGCGGATCGCCGCCGAAGAATGTGTTGCGGCCTGTCCGACCGGTGCGCTGGCTTTTAATGAAAACCAGAAGTGGAGCGGGTGAAGGGAATCGAACCCTCACA
>CAZTEK010000078.1:0-6755 GCA_964612095.1 uncultured Verrucomicrobiota bacterium | reverse complement strand
CGCCGCTTTTTGGATTCGCCGGCGATTTCCTGTCTATTAAAATGACAAATTGAATTTTCCAGATATTGGAAAAACCTTGATTCGGTCGCTTAAATATCCTTTTATCCGGACAAGCGGATAAAAGAAGTATGACTGAAACCAATATTCTCGAAGTGTTTAAGGCGCTGGGCGACGAAGCTCGCTTGCGGATTTTGCGCGCGGTGGAGATTTCGGAATTGTCCGTCGCGGAAATCGTGGAGGCCCTCAAGATGCCGCAGTCTTCGGTGAGTCGCCATCTGAAGCCGTTACGCGATAGTGGGCTATTAGATACTCGTCGGGACGGCACCTCGGTTTATTATCGGCGAGGGCCCGTTTTTCAAGATCCGATCTTTGCGCAACTGATGAGCGAAAAGCTGGCCGAATTGCGAGGTGCAAGCCGCGATCGCGCCGCAGTGGACCGCGCCATTGAGTCGCGTCGGCGCGAGAGTACAAAGTTTTTTGATGAGATCGCTGGACGGTATGGCTCGCTGACTCAGCCGGGCGGCGGCTGGCAGGCTATGGCGGCGGCGCTGGCCGCTGGATTTGCGGGGCAACTGGTGGCTGATGTTGGGTGCGGAGAAGGCGATCTGACTTTGCTTTTGGCGCGTTTTGCAAAACGAGTGGTGGCTGTTGACCTTTCTGCACAGATGTTACGGGTGGTGCAAGAGCGTTCGATAGAAGCGGGCGTGGCGCGACGTGTGACGGTGGAAAAGGGCGATCTGGAAAAACTACCGCTGGATACGGGGAGTATGGATGCGGCGTTTGTGAGTCAGGTGCTACACCATGCCGTGCGGCCGGGAAAAGCACTGATTGAGGCTGCGCGTATTTTAAAGCCGGGCGGGCGATTGATCCTGCTGGATCTGGCTCAGCACGATCAGGAGTGGGTTCGTACAGAGTGGGCGGATCAGTGGTTAGGATTTGAAGAGCGTGAGTTACGCGGCTGGCTGGCGGAAGCCGGACTGAAAATGGAAGTTTTCCAAACCTTGAAAGGGCCGGAGCCCGCAGTTTCTGTAGTGATGATGGTTGCAACCAAAGAAGATAAAAAACGGAGTAAATAAGTATGGCGAAGAAAGCGATTTCGAAGAATCAGGATTATGTTGTTAAGGATATCTCGCTGGCGGCGTTTGGCCGGAAAGAAATGGATCTAGCGGAACATGAGATGCCCGGTTTGATGGCGCTCCGCGAAAAATATGGTAAAGACAAGCCGCTTAAGGGCGCACGGATCACTGGGTCGCTTCATATGACGATTCAGACGGCGATGTTGATTGAGACCTTGCAGATTCTTGGCGCAAAAGTTCGGTGGGCCAGTTGCAATATTTTTTCCACTCAAGATCATGCGGCCGCTGCGATTGCCGTGACCGGCACGCCGGTGTTCGCTGTGAAAGGCGAGTCGCTGGAGGACTATTGGGATTATACAGAGCGCATTCTCGACTGGGGTAACGGTAAAGGCCCGAATATGATTCTTGACGATGGCGGCGATGCGACCCTTTTCGTACACCTTGGGTTGCAGGCGGAGAGCGATCCTTCTATTTTGGATCGCAAGCCGGGTAGTCATGAAGAAAAAGTGTTGCTGGCTCAGTTGAAAACGACACTCAAAAAGGATCCCAAACGGTTTTCCCGTATTGCAAAAGACATTATCGGGGTCAGTGAAGAAACGACTACAGGGGTACATCGACTCTATCAGATGATGGAGCGCGGCGAATTGCTTTTCCCTGCGTTTAACGTGAACGACTCGGTGACGAAGTCGAAGTTTGATAATCTTTACGGCTGCCGCCATTCGCTGGTGGACGGTATTATGCGCGCCACGGACGTCATGCTTTCCGGCAAGGTTTGTGTCATCGCTGGATACGGCGATGTCGGTAAAGGCTCCTGCCAGTCGCTCAAAGGACAAGGAGCCCGAGTTATTGTTACAGAAATCGACCCCATTTGTGCTTTGCAGGCTGCGATGGAAGGTTATGAAGTGATGACGATGGATGCGGCCTGTGCCATTGGCGATCTGTTTGTTACTACGACGGGCTGTTGTGATGTCATTACCGAAACCCACATGCGGAAAATGAAAAACATGGCGATTGTTTGTAACATCGGCCATTTTGACAGCGAGATTCAGGTCGAGAAGATGAAGAAATATCAGTGGACGAACATTAAGCCGCAGGTGGATAAAATTACCTTCCCGAACAAGAAGAGCATTCTGTTGTTGGCGGAAGGGCGTTTGGTGAATCTGGGTTGCGCTACGGGCCATCCGAGTTTTGTGATGTCCAACAGTTTTACTAATCAAGTGTTGGCTCAGATGGAGCTTTACTGCAATCCTGGCCAGTACCCGATTGGTGTGTATACCTTGCCGAAGAATCTCGACGAAGAAGTGGCTCGGCTGCATCTTGAAAAAGTTGGTGTAAAACTTGAGAAACTGTCGCGTGCACAGGCCAAATATCTAGGTCTTTCACCGAACGGCCCGTTCAAGCCAGACCATTATCGCTATTAATCAATAGTGAGCTTTTTATTCTCAGTTAATGCACCCAGCCTATAATATTGGGTTGGGTGCGTTGTTTCGTTTTATCTAAAATTTTTTCATCTAAGTCATATTTATTTTAATATAGTTTATGTTAAAAAAGTTGCTTTTTTTAAGAGTCAAGCCTTTAATAACGCTAGAAATCGGAAAGGAGGAAGTGGTATGTCTACAAACCCCATCGGAAAAGGAACCAAGACCATCGGCATTAATATGGCAAAAGGAATGGCGGATGATCTGGAAAAACGTGCAGATTCTATGCACATTTCCAAAAGCAAATACTGCAAGATCGTCTTGCAGCAGTGGCTACAGTCAGGCAAAAAGCTGACATTGGCTGAAAAGAAATAGAGAAGTATCGTATACTTCAACGGTTGGTTTCATCAGAAACCTCTGGAAGAGTGCCTCATAATTATGAGGCACTTTTTATTTCGGCAAAAATTGCGCGAACAACAGCTGAAGGATCTTTGGCCTGAAGAATCGGGCGACCGACTACGAGGTGGGTCGCGCCCTGTTGCACGGCAAACGCCGGCGTCGCAACACGTTTCTGGTCGCCCACTTCGCCGTCCGGCATACGGATGCCGGGGGTCACGAGTAAGGCGTTTGGAAAACGCTGCCGCAATACACCCGCTTCATGAGCGCTCGTTACCAGCCCGTCAATTCCTGAGCTGACGGCCAATTCGCCCAGCGCCAGTGCTTGTTCCGATACGCTACGGTTGATTCCTAAGTCAGTGAAGTCATCTTGTGAAAGGCTGGTTAACGTAGTGACGGCTACCAGTTTCGGCGGATTGGAACATTCGCGCGCAGCTTCGGCTGCGGCCTCTAACATGGCTCGCCCACCGATTGCGTGTACGGTCATCAGGTTTACGCCATGGCCGGCGGCAGTTTTTACCGCATTGGCAACGGTGCGTGGAATATCATGCAGTTTGAGATCTAGAAAGATTTTTTTGTTCCGTCGCTTGAGCGGTTCGAGAACATTTGGACCCTCAGCACAGAAAAGTTCAAGGCCGACCTTATACCACTCAATGCTGTCCGGCAGTCGGTTGAGAGTTTCTTCCATTTCTTTAGCGTTTGGAACATCGAGTGCAACAATTAAAGCAGGGTTCATTTTCATCCTTCCTTTACGGGTGAGCAACGCGTAAAAATCTATGAATGGCGGCCTAAAAGCAAGGATTTGTTCATGAAGCAAGAGATTGAGCGCAAATTTATAGTGATCGGCGATGGTTGGCGCATCGCGGCTGGAGCGGGGGAGATGTGCTGTCAGGGTTATATAAAAACAGAGCCAGCTAGCGCCACGGTTCGTGTCCGTCTTTTAGCGGATCGCGGGTTTTTGACCATTAAAGGGCCAACACGAGGAATTTCTCGTCCGGAGTGCGAATACGAGATTCCTGCCGCTGATGCGGAGTATATGATTGAAAATCTTTGTGGTGACCGTCTGGTCTCCAAAAAGCGGTATACCTTTAAAAGTGGCAACATGATTTGGGAAATTGACGAATTTCTAGGATTGAACGAAGGACTGCTGGTTGCCGAGATTGAGCTCGAAAGTGAAGATCAGCTTTTCGAAAAACCCGAATGGGTAGGTGAGGAAGTTACATCTGACGTGCGCTATACGAATGTTGCGCTGGCTAGCCATCCTTTTGTGAGGTGGTAGCCCCCCCCGTTTTTTCCCCGAGAAATGGCTTAACTTTTAAAGTTTAAAGTGTAGCATGTTTCGGCATTACTTATCAAGTAACGAAAGGAAAAATGAAAAAAGCAATTATTATCACGGCGGTTATAGGGATGTTTTGCAGTAGTTCTTATGCGGAACTGTTTACTTTTAACCTAATCAATAGGGAAGGAGCTCCCTGGGATAACGTATCTTCCGGTATTTATACCAATACAGGTATAGGGCTGACGTTAAGGGCTTCAATGTTTGCGTATTTGAATGGAAGTAATAGTTCGGGAAGTCTGCTTAATTCGACGGCATCTGAATTTGGTCTTAATGCGGCAGGTAGCGGTGATGCCACTTCATTGTTTGATACGAATAACGGGCAGGAAGCTTTGTGGGTTTCGTTTGATCGAGCCGTCACTATAAAGTCCATGGAGGTTTCGAGTTTCACCGTTGGAAATGTTGAAACAGGTGCTTATCAGGTGGCTAATGGATCTCTTGTTAATTTTACTGCAGGTGGTACATACACGATTGATACGGCGATGAATCAAGGGGCGTTTTTCAAGGTAATCGCTCTGAATGAGGGTGGCGGAAACGGATGGATACTCAATTCTTTCACCGTGGAAGCTGTGCCTGAACCTGCGACACTTATCTTGTTGGGTTTTGGCGGTCTGGCGGCCTGTATTATTCGTCGCGTTTCACGCGGATAAATTGGATTTGCCAGTGAGGGAGAAGCGTTTTGGGATCCAAAGCGCTTCTGGTTTTATACGCAGGGAACCCCCCTTCTGCAAAAACAAGTCCTTTTCTGTCGTCCGCGCGAAGATTTTTTTATCAGGTGGTGGAAAATTAATTGCGGCGCTATGCAAAGCCGTGTACCTTGGCATTCTCATGCGCTGTGCGTTGTGCGCGGGGCTGATTTTTAATAAAATTAAATTCAAGGAGTGTTGCGATGAAGGATATTCCGATCTCAGGCGTCCGCAATTTTGCATTGATGGGGCATACCGGTAGCGGCAAGACCTCATTGCTGGATGTAATGCTCAATATCCTTGGAACTAATGAGCGCGTTGGTTCGGTAGATGATAAAACCAGCATGGCCGACTGGACGCAGGAGGAGCAAGAGCACGAAATCTCAATTTGGGCCAAACCTTTTGATGGTGTTTATACCGCAGCTAGTGGGAAAAAACGGCGGTTTGTCGTCATCGACACCCCCGGTTACGCGGATTTCATCGGACAGCTCACGGCCGCCGCCGAAATAACGGATGCCGCACTGATTGTGGTTGATGCGGTTTCCGGTATTCAAGTTGGCACGAATCGCGCCTGGAAAGTGTGTGAAAAACGCAACCTGCCGCGCGGTATAGCCATTACCGGCCTCGACAAGCCGGATGCGAGTTATGAAAAAACCTTAGCGGCCATTAAAGCCATGTGGGGCGATATCCGTTGCGTGCCGGTTGTTTTACCAACCGCTGATGGTAAGGCAGAAGTGGATATTCTCGACATGCCGACCGATGCGGTGCCTGCCGATATGGCAGAGACGGTGAAAGCCATTCGCGACCACTTGATCGAATTGGCCGCTGAAACCGACGATAAGCTGATGGAAAAATACTTTAACGGTGAAGAACTGACCGCCGATGAATTTTCAAACGGCCTGCGCAAGGCGGTGCACGAAGCGCACCTGATTCCTGTTTTTGCCGCTTCGGCAAAAACGAAGGTTGGCGTGAAGGAAACGATGGATTCGATCAGTCGCCTTTTTCCGTCGCCGGAAGATTATCCGGTCAAGTGCGCCGACGGTCATGAAGTGGCCACTGGCGAAAACGAACCATTTGCCGGTTTGGTTTGGCGCTCGGTGAATGATGCCTTTACTGGTCAGCTCAGTTTTGTGCGCGTTTATCGCGGCAAACTTACGCCTAATTCTGAAGTGCTTAACGCCACGAAAGGTGAAAAAGAGCGCATCGGGAGCATCTTCTATATTAACGGCAAAAAGCAGACCGATTGCCTAGAAGCCAAAGCGGGCGATATCATTGCACTACCCAAGCTAAAAAACACCTTTCTCAATGATACGCTTTGTGCACCGACGGAAAAGATCACCTTTAAAGCGATTGAGTTTCCGCATCCGGTATCTGCCTATGCTGTTGAGCCTAAAACCAAAGGCGATGAAGATAAGATTGGTACCGCACTGCATCGTGCGGCGGAGGAAGATCCTTCCATTCGTGTTGAGCGCAATCGTGAAACGCACGAAACCCTGCTATGGGGCATGGGGGATATGCACCTCGATGTTACGTTGGAGCACATCAAACACCGAAGCAAAGTAGATATCACCCATCATACACCTAAAGTCGCTTATCGCGAAACCATCACTGGCACTGGCGAAGGTCACTATAAACACAAAAAACAATCCGGCGGGCGCGGCCAGTACGGCGAATGTTACGTACGAGTTCATCCGCGTGATCCGGGTGATAACGAATGGTTTGCCAATAAAGTGGTCGGAGGAACTATTCCTCACAATTTTATTCCCGCCTGTCAGAAGGGGTTTGTGGAAGGAATGGCCAAAGGCCCGCTGGTCGGCTCCGAAGTGAGCAACATTAAAGTGGA
>CAZTEK010000077.1:0-6765 GCA_964612095.1 uncultured Verrucomicrobiota bacterium | reverse complement strand
AACAAATCAGGCATGTGTGGGTCTTTCATTTCATTCAGGAATAATCAGTTGAAGTCCGTTAATTTTCGTAAAGTGCCGGTCGCGACTGATCAGCGGGATCTTTTCCGCACAAGCCACCGCGGCAATCCATACATCGTTGGTTGGCAACGGCGTTCCGTTCCGGCGAAGCGACGCCATCAGCAGGGCATAGTATTCGGCGACCTCCCTCGACACAGCAAACAGCTCAACATAATCCCGACTCAGAAATCGCTCAAGATGCAACCGGTTTTGTATCTCTTTTGACCCGCGCACAAATCCGTACAGAATTTCTCCGAGAACTGTTGTCGGCACAAGCACCCGCTCAAAATCTGATAGTGCGCGTTGAACGGGCGCATGCCCGCTCATCATATCCGAATACACATTGGTATCAATAACGGCGCGCCTCACGACCACATCTCCGAGTCAATGGTTCCTAAGCATTCCACAGCGGCATTAAACTCACGATATTCCTCTTCGCTCCACGTTCCGGAGAATTCAGAAAGGTCGATCTTTCCCTTCTTCACGGCATACGCCTCTGCAACCGGTTCATTGACCGGGCTGTCGTCAATCGCCGTTAACCGGGCAATTTTCTTCCCGGCCCGTTCAATGATGATTTCCTCATGCTTAATGGAAACCAGATTGAGGAGTTCCCCAAGATTCTGCCGCGCTTTCACTGCTGTGACGGTAATACTCATGATGCACCTCCGACCAACATGATCATACTGGTTGATATGATCATGTCAATCACTCCAAACCAACGGCCCGGCGGGCGGCTTGCAGGGTTTTACGAGTTTCGGCGCGGGCCTTTTCAGCGCCCTGACGCAGCACATCGTTTACAAAGTCAGGATTCTTTTCTAGTTCGGCACGTTTCTCGCGCATCGGCGCAAAGTGTTCGTTGATTTTGGCGAGCAGTTCTTTCTTGGCGGTGCCGTAACCGAATCCGCCAGCGCGGTACCGTGCGGCCAGATCAGCGGCTTCTGCATCCGTGGCAAACAACTTATACAGCGCAAAGGCGTTGCAGGTATCCGGATTTTTCGGCTCTTCGAGCGGTGTGCTGTCGGTGACAATCTGCATCACCCGTTTTTTGAGCGCACCGAGTTCGCCGAAGATTTCGAGTGTGTTGCCGTAGGACTTGGACATCTTCTGCCCGTCGATGCCCGGCACTACCGCCACCGAGTCGCGGATGGATGGCTCCGGAATGGTGAATACCTCGCCGAACTGGTTATTGAACTTTACGGCAATGTCGCGAGTCACTTCGACGTGCTGTTTCTGGTCGCGTCCGACCGGCACCACCGTGGACTGCACCGACAGAATATCGGCGGCCATCAGCACCGGATAAGCAAACAGGCTGTGCGTGGCGGCGATCCCTTTAGCCAGCTTGTCTTTGTAGGAATGGCAGCGCTCCAGCAAACCCATCGGCGTCACCACCGACAGCAGCCACGCCAGCTCCTGCACTTCCGGCACATCGCTCTGGCGGTAAAATGCCGTCTTATCCGGATCGAGCCCGGCGGCCAGAAAATCAAGGGCGACATCTTTCACCATGATACGCAGCGCGGCGGCATCGTTCACCGTCGTCAGCGCGTGATAGTCGGCAATGAACAGAAACGCCTCGCCCTCTTTCTGAAGTTCGAGCGCAGGCTTCATCATCCCGAAATAGTTGCCGATATGCAGTTTGCCCGAAGGCTGTATGCCTGAAAGTATTCTCATGTAATCAACTCCTGTAAAGGGGGAGACTTTAGCCATGACCGCCGCCGCTTTCAAGCTATGGCGGTCAAGAAAGGCACCTGAAAGCGTAGCGATAAATAATTTGCGAACGCAAATAATGACCGCAGGGAATGGTTCAAAAACACAAAAAAGAGCCTGATTCACGACATCAAGGGACAAACTTCCAAAACTTGAAATGTTTTTAGCTGGAAGAAATGAACCCCACGGATGGCAGACGCCGTCCCACGGATATTTTATCGGGATCACTTTTCGTGTTTCTTGTGGCGATTCCTACAACAGGCAGCATAATTCAAACGTCGTCTTGCCCGTTCTCCGATTCGGCGGGGAGCAATCCTTCGATTTGCTTAACTACCTTGTCGAAATCGCTCTCAAACAGCCGATCCTGCACCATGCGATATTTTTCAAACTCGCTTTCAGCGTGGGTTTTAGCCAGTTCTGCGGAGACCTTCCCCGCATCCTGAAGAATATCCCGATCCCAGAGTTTAAGGAATCCACCCAGACGCCCTTCCCAGTCCGCCATCGTCATAGGAATTTTCCGCATCGCCTGCATTTCCGCCATATCCAGATAAGCCGAAACAATTCGCTGCATCTGCCCAAGTTCAAACCCGGACAGGTAGTTCTTGGCAACCAAAACATCGTACTTATGGATTTTTCCCGAAGGAGCCCCATCCCAACTGGTCAGCCCCATATTGTCCTTTTTATGATCCGCACGATCCACAATCACCTCTGCGGCCGTATTCCCATGAACGGCATAATGCATTTTATTTTGAACGGCGGCAAAGAAACGCTGAGTCGCTGCAGCAGACGGATCGTAGTCGAGCGAGGTCGCATAGATATCGGTGATTTTCTGATAGAACTTACGTTCCGAAAGCCGAATTTCCCGAATCTTCTCTAACTGACGCTCAAAAAACTCATCCGTCAGATTTCCGCCCTGCTTCAGGCGCTCCACATCCATGACCCACCCCTGGATGGTGTAATCCTTCACAATCCGCCCGGCCCACTTGCGGAACTGCACCGCGCGTTCGTTTTCGATCTTGAACCCGACGGCGACGATCGCCTGCAGATTGTAGTGCTCGACCTCACGCTTTACCTGCCTGTCACCCTCATTTTGAACTATTAAGTATTGCTTAACAGTTGCTCCCCGCTCCAGCTCCCGATCCGCAAAAATACGCTTCAAGTGCTGGTTGATGGCAGGAACCGAAACATCATAAAGGACCGCCATCATCTTCTGCGTCAACCAGATATTCTCATCCTCATAACGCATTTCCACACTGGTTTCCGAGCCGCCACCGACTGCAATAAAGGTCAGGTATTCCGCTGCCGACGACCGGACAAGGGAACCCTCGGGCGAACCTTTACTCTTCTTTTCTTTACTGATCATTTCACCCATCTCCTTGTCCCATTTTCGATCCATCCGCAATCAGGTCGGCGTTAATAAAATTCCGGCAACCGGTCATTTCGGGCAGATACCGCAAGGCAAACGTCGTCTTGCCCGCCCCGTTCGGCCCGGCAATCACATAACAGGTTGGTTGAGTTTTATCCACTAATCTTCACTAATTCGCACTAATCGCTCAATACACCTTGATCATCACAACCGACTTTTTCAGTTCTTCGACCAGAGACAACAGATTCACCGGCTTGGTTTGGGACGGCTGAATCTTGATTCCATCCACCGTTTTTAGGAGCGGAACCAGATAGTCCGACTTAATGGCATAGTTGACGTTCTGAGTAAGGTCGCCGGTAGCGGCCAACATCTTCAGAGAGTCCAGCTTGGCCGCGACAATCCCGACCAGATTGCCGTATTCATCAAAAAGCGGTCCGCCGGAATTGCCGGACTGTAACGGCGCGCTGATCTGGTAATAAACCGGTGTGTTTCCGGGGCCGGTCAGTCCGCTTATTGATCCGGTCGTAAACTTAACGTCAGAACCTTGCAGACCGGGATGAGGAAATCCCATCGTGAAAACCTGAGCGCCCAGCTTCACGCTGTCAGCAAAACTCAGTGAGACTCCGGCATCAGCACCATCCACACGCAGTATAGCGAGATCATTGCCAACATCCTTGTGAATCACACTGGCGGACAAGTCCTTCCCTTGGCAACTGACAGAGATGTTTTTAGCGCCATCAACCACATGCCAGCAGGTCACCACATATCCGCCCTTAACCATCAACCCGCTACCGTATCCAGAAGGAGCAATATCCGCCGCGGGCGCCTGCCCAGCAGGTAATTTAGCAATTTGTTTCTTACGCTCGATTATAGTCATCAGCTCTTTTGCACGCTGTTGAGCCACCGCAATCTGAGAACCGGTCAACTCCTGCTTACGCATTTGATCGACAAACGAATGTGATTTCGAAATCGTGGAAGCAGTCTCTTCCGAGTAATTTTTGGGAGACAACTGTGGTCTACAAAACTGAACAATTAAATGCCAAGCATACGCTTCAGTCCAGTCTTGTAAAATCCCTCGCCCTTCATGATACCAATCGTCCACGACAATAGCGGACAAAAAATCGCCGCCTTCTGCGGCTTTCAAAAACCACTTAAACGCCTCTTTATAATCGGGTATAATCCCGTATTGTGAAATAGCAAGATCGATGCCTCCAATTTTTGGGCAAATATCCCCATCCGCATAATAATTTCCTAAGCGAAACTGAGCAGTAACATTACCTTGTTCAGCAACAAGCTTGGTCAGGTTTATGGCCTCCTGTATATTTTTCGGCACCCCCAATCCTTCTTCGTAACAATATCCGAGATGCATCTGCGCATAAATGTCTCCTTGTTTTGCGGCCAAACGATACCAATAAACAGCTTCTTCATAATTATGATTCGAACTGTAGAGCCTACCCAAAGTATTTTGAGCCCCTAAAAGCCCTTGTTCAGCTGCAAGTCTATACCACCTGATGGCCTCTTCAATATCGATGGAAGCAACATAAAGTCCATACTCATAGCAAAAACCAACCTTATCTTGCGCTTTGGCATCGCCTTGTTGCGCCTCAACTAAAAGCTGTTCAAATTTTGCCGGCATTTCACAATGCAAACTTATGGGCAGTATCATCAATGTCACAATCCATATCCACGGTCTCATAAATATCTCCAAAAAAACTTATTGTTTATGTTCATAAGATTATAACTCACCTAACTTGCCTACATTAGATTTTTTGACCTGAATATAAAGTGTGTTTAAAAATCCAAAAAGATCGAACCTAGAAATCGTCCAGTCACCTTACTAACAAAAGTCTGCGCTTTTTCTAAATGTTTTATATTTGCGGGATAATGGGCATCAAATCGCGGGCATTGCTTCTTTGCCGAAACAATTATTTGATAAATACTTTCGATTAGTCCGCAAAGATCCGTCACAGAAAGATGACCCGAGTCGAGTTCAATCTTCCAGCCTGCGACCATTCTGGTCAACTCGCTTCTTGTACGAGGCGACAAGTCGGAATCTCCAATAAGTTTTTCACACTCCTTAATCAGCGGTGCAAGCACTTTGGTGGCATCACCGATCATATTACAGACATCGCTCATTTTTCATCCAAGAGTTAGTATTAATTATTGCGAATTAGTGGTTTTCGTTTTCCGAATCAAATACTCACGCACAGCGGCTTCATCGTTGGCGATGGTGTCGCAACGGGTTTTGGCGTCGGCGAGTTTGTCGAGCGCCGGATGGTGCGCGGCAACGCCGATGGCCTGTTCAATCGCTTCGGTAAATTTGGCGGGGTGCGCGGTAGCCAGGCAAATGGTAGGAACGGCTGAATCGGCAAACCGTTCGGCAACAGCGACGCCGACTGCGGTATGCGGATCGAGAATGTAGCCTTCCTGTTCGTAGCATTTTTTAATCATCGCCAGAGTTTCGGCTGTGCCCGCCTCACCGGCGGCGAACAGCTCATCGGAGCCTTCCACGGTCAGCGATTTGTTTTTAGCAAAGCTATCCATCAGCTCGCGCAGTTTGGCGGAATCCTGGCCGACCCGGTAATAGAGATAGCGCTCAAAGTTGCTGGCGACCTGAATGTCCATCGACGGACTGATCGTCAGCACGACTTCGCCGATGCTGTAAACGCCGGTGTTGAAGAAACGCGACAGGATGTTGTTTTCGTTGGTGGCCAGAATCAGCTGTTTAACCGGCAGACCCATCTGCGCGGCAATGTATCCGGCCATGATGTCGCCGAAGTTGCCGGTCGGTACCGCGAACTGCACTTTTGCCGCGCCGGTGGTTTCCTGTACCCGGAAGGCGGCGTAGAAATAGTAGACGATCTGAGCCAGCACCCGCGCCCAGTTGACGGAGTTGACGGAGCCGAGCGAGTGCTTTTCTTTAAACTGCACGTCGGAGAAGATCGATTTCATCAGATGCTGGCAGTCGTCGAACGTGCCTTCCACCGCGAGGTTGAAAACATTGTCGTCGAGTACGCTGGTCATCTGCTTTTCCTGAACGGGACTGGTGCGGCCCTTCGGATGCATAATGAAAATGCGGATATTCTTTTTGCCGTGAACGCCGTAGATGGCGGCCGACCCGGTGTCGCCGCTGGTCGCGCCGAGAATGTTCAGCTCGCCGCCGCGTTTTTCGAGAACGTACTCGAACAGATTGCCGAGGAACTGAAGCGCGACATCTTTGAAGGCGAGCGTCGGGCCATGCCAGAGTTCCAATACATGGAATCCATCGACCGGAATGACCGGCGCCACTTCCGGCGCACGGAAAGTGGAGTAACTCTTTTCGATCAGCGCCTTGAGATCGGCGGGCGGAATATCGGTGGCGAACAAACTCATCACTTCGAACGCCAGCTCCTGATAGGAAAGTCCGGCCCAAGCCGCCAGTTTACCGGAAACGTTTGGTAAAATTTCAGGTAAGAGCAGTCCACCGTCAGGCGCCAGCCCCTCCATTACCGCATCAAGGAAGCCGACCGGCTCCATCCGCCCTCTGGTACTGATATATTTCATGCGTAAAATCCTAAAAACTGAGTGCCGGAGCATAGACCAAAGAATCCGGTGAATACCAGCCTTTGTTGACACGTCGGCTTGGCAGGTAAGAAAAA
>CAZTEK010000076.1:0-6818 GCA_964612095.1 uncultured Verrucomicrobiota bacterium | reverse complement strand
GCCACAACGGCGCATCGCGACGGCACCACATTATTACTTTCCGGCGTCCACAAACAACCGATCGATGCCATGAAAAAGGCAAAGCTGATTGAAAAAATCGGCCACGCCAATTTTCATAAGGATGTCGCTCACGCACTCGACCATGCCCGCCGGATTCTTCAGGAAAATGAGCCGCCGATAAAATAGCTGATAAAATCGCTTTCCTTGGTCATCATTTATCGGTAGAAACCCGGCTTTATTTTATCAACTCAACCAAGGAGATCAGCATGTTACACGAACCGGCGGCAAAGCAGGAGAAGGACAATGCGTCCGACTGGAAAGCGAAGTTAGGCATTAAGCTGTTTTGGCTTTATTGCGCGATCTATGCAGGTTTCGTCGCGCTGGCGGTTTTCGCCACCGAAACGCTAAAAACACCGGTACTGGCCGGAGTGAATTTGGCTATCATCTACGGTATGGCGCTGATCGTTTTTGCGCTCATCCTCGGGCTGATCTACAACCACGTCTGTACTAAAAAAGAAGATGAAATGAATAAAGGGGAGTCGAAATAATGAATTACACAGCCAGTCCTATTGCCGTGGCAATTTTCCTGATGTTCGTCGGTTTTGTACTCGGACTTTCCTTCTATTATGCCCGCAAAGCCAAGTCCGCATCCGGCTACTTTGCCGCAGGCGGAACCATTCACTGGTTTGTTAACGGCGTCGCTTTTGCTGGCGACTATCTCTCAGCGGCTTCCTTCCTTGGAATCTGCGGGATGATTGCCACCATGGGCTATGACGGATTTCTCTATTCCATCGGCTACCTTGCCGGCTGGATCGTCGCTCTGTTTGTAGTCGCTGAGCCCATGAAACGCCTTGGCAAATATACCTTTACCGACGCGCTGGACTCCAAGTTCAACTCGAAGGGAATTCAGTTGATGGCGGCCATCAGTACACTGGCCGTTTCAGTATTCTATCTCATTCCACAGATGGTTGGTGCCGGAGCGTTGGTTACGCCGTTACTCGGTCTTCCGCAGTGGGTCGGCGTAATTATGGTCGGTGCCATTGTGATCACCATCGTGGCCACCGCCGGCATGACGTCAACCACCTACGTTCAGTTCCTCAAAGGCGGACTGCTGATTATCTTCTCCACCGTGCTGGTCGTTGCCGTTCTCAGCAAAGGTCTTTCAACTGAGCCGGGCAAAAAAACCTTCTTCCCGAAACAACTCGATGCCGTAACGATGATGACTACAGGCGCTGACGGGTATTCTTTCGTCACAAAAATTGACGATCAGAAATCCAAAAAGAGTTTTGTAAAACTGGCAAAAGACGGTATTGAAGGATGGTGGTTGATCAAAGGAACTTCACTGGAAGAGGTTCAGTCCCAAACCGTGACACCGGCTGGAACGCTCTATAACGGTGCACCAAAAGAAGCGAATCTGTTCAAGTCGGTCGGTCATGTAACTAAACTGCTGGACGAAAACGGCAAGGAGATCGACAAAACCGGCAAGATCGGTCCGTTTAAATATCTGGCTGCTCTGGCCCGGGCCGAGGTGGTGCGCTATCCGAAAGGCGCACAAGTCAAGCTGACTGACGGCGACGCTCACGTGACCCTTTTCTGCCCTGTAGTCACCAAAGGCGCAGACCTGCTAATTCCGGGTCAGAAATTCAAAACCAAAACATCGGTTGAAAAGATGAACTTCATCTCGCTGATGCTGGCGCTTTTCCTGGGTACGGCCGCTCTGCCACATATTCTGATCCGTTATTACACCGTGCCCTCACAACGCGATGCCCGCAAGTCGACCATCGTGGCGATTGCTGGAATCGGATTCTTCTATGTCCTGACGCTGTTTATGGGTCTCGGTGCCATGACGCTCGGCGTAATTGATATGACGGATGACAATATGTCAGCCCCTCTTCTGGCCAGCTCATTCAGCCTCGTGCTCTTCGCCATCATCTCCGCGATCGCCTTTGCGACGGTTCTGGGAACTGTTTCCGGTCTGATTGTCGCGGCTTCCGGTGCGGTGGCGCACGACCTGATGGACAAGTTCATGAATGTCAAGATGACGGATCATCAGAAGGTGAAAGCTGGTAAAATATCCGCTTTGGTGGTCGGCATCATTGCGATCGGCCTCGGAATTTCCTTCCAGGGAATGAACGTAACCTTCCTCGTTGGTTGGGCGTTCGCTGTGGCGGCCTCGGCTAACCTCCCAGCCATCATCATGCTTCTGTTCTGGAAAAAGACGACATCCAAAGGAATTGCTTGGTCGATCGGTATCGGCATGATCTCCGCACTGGCGATTATTCTCACCTCGCCAGACATGTATGTGCAGTACAAGCTCAATCCGGCGACTGCGTTACACACTCTCAACCAGCCGGGCATTGTCTCAATCCCGCTCAGCTTCATTACGCTGGTAGTTGTATCATTGCTGACTCAGAAAAAATCAAAAGACTAAAGAAAGGACTCATCGTATGATCAAAAAAATATTGTTCATCTTGACCATCGCAGCTCTTAGCTACGCCGCGTCCGACAGTCTGCTCAAACCGATCAACGATCTCGGCTATGGGACATGGGCCGTTCGACTCCAGTCGCTTTCCATGCACCGGGGTTATGAAGGGGTCAGCGGCGCGGCAAATGTCGGCGATGGGCACTCCACCACGTTGGGGGCTAAAATTGATTACCTCTCACCTGAGATCGCATATTTAAGCGGCGGGGCTTCCTATATTTATGTTGAGCCAATTTTTGATGGCGGCGGACGTTATGGCGGCAGTAACAATGGGAAAATGCTTCTGAGCAATGGCCGCGTCGATGTACTTAACGAGTTGTGGCTGAAATACCGTTTGGGAGCGCTGGGGCTCACCAATACCTTTGTCAAAGCCGGACGGCAAGTCGTCAACGGCGAAGTGTTTTGCTCCGACGAATTCCGCCAGAAGCCCCGATCACTGGAAGCGGCTCTTCTGACGATCAAAGATATTCCGGGCGTTGCACTGACCGTCGGCCACGCCGAGCGCCTCAGTAACTGGCTGGATGACCAAGATAAATGGCGTTTTAAAGACATCGAAGAGACCTTGGGTGCCAAATACAACACGCGCGGCGTAAGCTGGGTCGAAGCGGTTTATACCGGCATCACCAATCTCGAAGTGGCCGTCTACGATGCGTATGCACACGACATTGCCAACATCGCTGGCAGCCGTGTCAAATATACACTGACAGATACCACGGCTCTCAATGGTTATTACCGGCACGAATCGGATGTCGGCAAAGGTGCTGAGCGCGAATCCGACATGTACGGTCTTTCGGTCCAGCAGAAGGTAAGCGATGTCACCCTTGAGCCCGGGGTTTTAAGCATCCGCGGCGACAACCTGTTGTTCCAGGAAACCACCACAGGAATCAACCATCCGCTAGGATCCTCCATGATGATCTACTCCGGTCAGTTTAACGGCGAATCCGATACGGCCTATCTCAAGGCTTCCACCAAAATCGGCAAAACAGGCCTTTACGCGCTCTACAACTACACGTGGCAGGAACACAGCAAAACGGCTTATGATGGCCAGGAACTTAACTTCGTGATCAAACAGCCAATCGGTGACCGCCTTACGGTGTCACTCAAAGTTGGCGCAGGCTACCGCGACGGAAAAAATGCGGGAGACGATACGTTCGCCACCGACACCCGACTCTTTGTAACCTACAATTTCTAGTTGAAGGTTTGATTCGAAGAGCAAAAGCGCGCCGCTATTGCGGGGCGCTTTTTTTTTACAGATCTGAAAGGGATTCCGGAACCGGTGAGAAGCCGAGCGTTCGCAGAATATCCTGTGTCACCGCATCCAGCTGTCCTGCACCGGTGTATCCGGCCGCCTTCAGAAAAGCGGCCAAACTGCGGAAACGTCCAATATACTCAGTGGCATGTTGCGACACCGCTGCAAGGTTTTCAGGGATAAATAGAATCGTAAAAACCCCCTGCGCGTTCACATCACCGATCAGCGTGAACGCATCCTCCTTCTCCAGCCGCAGGTTATAATGATAACTGCGTTCCCCGTTGATAAGGGTTGGGGCAACCGCCAGCATCAAGCAATCCCCGTCAAAAGATGCTTTAAAAAGAAAGCCGGCTTTCTCCTGAAGAATCCGGGGATCATTCAGCGCCCGGATCCACTCTGTCGCAACGGACAGCCCGCTCCGCTTCCCATTAAACGTGATGCGATTAAACTCCATACCTCAACCATAGCCGATCAACCACCATCCTCAAGCAAAACAACCTGCTACGAGAGGTCTGGGCGCCAAACGGCTTTCCAAAGTCTGGATGATATTAATCGAAAAAACAGGCTAATTGAAGCGTGACATAACCCGTTGGAGCGGCGGTTCCTCTTCGAGGGACCAAAGCTCGATCGGGAACCAGGCGATCTGCATATACGCCCGCTCATTTTTCTGCCCGAAAGCCAGCAGGCCGCAAAGAAAATAGTAGGAGGTCAGCCGGTTGTATTTTTGCCGGCTCAACGGCGTGGTGGGCCAAAAATAGTAGTCGCCCATCTGATCCAGTTTGATTCCTTCCAGCGAGGTAGAAATCTCGCAAAGCGAGTTGGGCGACATCACATTCGGTCCGCCGGGAGTCAGTGTCTCATCGGTGATAACCGGCAGGACACTGGATTCATACGCCAGTAGCGGAATGATACCTGCCCGCATAAACCGTTGATAGGCAATGCAATCCCCGCGGGGAAAATCATAGACTTTTGAGCTCCCGCCCGTGAACAAGCCAACCATATAGGGCAGCAGTTCGGTTCCCCAGCAGTCCAGCTCCATACACAGACTGCGTCCGGCGCGTTTACTGTCCGGAAGCCAGAAAGACCGTTCATGATACGGGCCGACGGGGAATCTCCATTTAAATTCCCTATGGAGTTTAACTTTGTATCCGCCGTAGTCTCCGCGATCAAACAGAATGGTCACATCACTGGTCGCAGCATCCACCCGGATTTCATCCATTTGCTGCACAGTCGCTCTGGGCAAATAGTCCGCCCATTCGGCTTTGGGTCTGGCTCCGTTCCCTTCCAGCTGATAGAAATTACAGCATCCGCTTCCCGAGAAAAGAAGCGCAAGCAAACACATTGGAAGAACAACTTTTTTGACTGACCGTTTATCCATTCACAACCCGTTGAATTATAGCTCCGGCTTGTAAGCAATCCATCGCACGAAGTCAACTGCTCACGGCATCCGCCCGCAGATTTTATCTTCCCTTGCCGTTCACCGGCCTATTCAGTAAAGTCGGCGGCATGAAACGGCTTTTATTCCTTAGCCTCCTGCTCATTCATGCGATTGCCAGCGGCATCGAAAAAGGGACACCACGCGCGGCGGTTCTGGCAGAACTGGGAGAGCCCAGCGGGTCAATGCAACGCGACGGAAAAGAAATCCTTCTATTCAAAACCGGCACCGTGACCTTGCAAGGCGGCAAGGTAATTGAAACCGACCTTTCGCAGGAATATGCAAAAAAAGCTGAAGAACGGGCAATACAGGCCAAAGAGCTTCGGGCGGCAGGAGAGGCCGAACAGAAAACCCAGATTTTACTCTATCCAGAGGACCGTATCGTTCAGATCAAATGCTCCTACAAAAAAACTGAAAACTGGGAAACCCTGCCGGAAATGATCCGTCCCTCAACAGGATATTTCCAGTATGATGTGTATATCCCCCAAGGCTATCACAACTCCGACGGACGGTTCTATCCGTGCCTATTCCTCGAATCGCCAGCCCTCTGGGATGGCGTTAAAGATCGCATTCGAAAAGAGAAATGGATCGTCGTGATTCTGTCCGAGGCAAAACAACCGCCGATCGGGAAAACGATGAACGGAAACTTTCTCGCGGCCTATGACGACGCAACAGCCCGCTTCCGTATCGCCAAAGACTACCGCTTCATTGCCGGAAGAGTTCCTGCTACCGTCTTTGCCACCATGCGCCCCGTTGCCGGCATCATCCTGCACGAACCGGATTTCAGCGGCATCCAGCAGAACGGTATCGCACTGAACCTGATCCGCAAAAATCAGGAACTGCGCGCCTACGTCTTACTCGGTAACAGCAATCGCGATAACATAACTTATCAGGCCCAGTTCATTATCGAACGGATTCCGAAGCACTACGTCGGCGTCTACGAAGGCCATACCGCCATTTTACCCCAACCATTGGCCGACAGTGCCATCGATTGGATGAAAAAAGAGTACGCCCTACCCTAAACGATAAAGGAGAAAAATGAAAAAAATGATACTGCCTGCGATTCTGCTGATGCTCACCGGATGCGACTACGAAGTTCCACTCGGTCAAACTCCCGCCGCTCCCGCCGATCCGGCGCTGTCCGGAATCTGGGCCGGGCAACTGACTGATGAAAAACCTGTTTCGATGGAAATCAAAATCTCAGGCACCGACTACCTCGTCACCTATACCGAAGGCAACAACACACTCACCTTCAACGGATTTGAAGTTAAAGCGAACGACCTGAACCTGATTCAGCTCGCGATGAAAGATAATGCGAAAACACTGTATTCCTTCTTCAAATACTCACTGACCCCTGAAGGACTGTCCGTTTACCGCCTCAATCCGGAAGTTGTCTCCGCAAAATGCCAGACCACGAAAGAACTGATGAAAGACATCGAACTTCACCGGCAGAATCCATTCCTGTTCGCTGAACCGCTGAAATTTACAAAATCAGTTTCGCAGTGACTGCGCGGCTAGATACCCGGTTGTCCACGCGGCCTGCAGATTGAAGCCGCCGGTTAGCGCGTCGATATCCAGCACCTCGCCGGCGAAATACAGTCCCGGCTGAATGCGGCTTTCCATCGTCTGGAAATTCACCTCTTTCAGCCGGA
>CAZTEK010000075.1:0-6829 GCA_964612095.1 uncultured Verrucomicrobiota bacterium | reverse complement strand
ACGGATTCACCGAGCCGTCCGCCGTGGCGGGCGTACAGGCAACCCGCTCCGGAACTCCGGCGACTTCGGCTAGCGTCAGCGTCATCAGCGCGGTTGAGGCGAGCGGCGCGGCACCGCCGGGAATGTAAGCACCGACGCGGTCGAGCGCGACAAATTTTTCGCCGAGCCAGCCGCCCTGCGGCGCAGGCATCCGCCAGTCTTCGCGCAGTCCGGCGATGGCAAATTCAGTAATGCGTTTGTGTGCTTCTTTGGCCGCTTTTTTAAAATCCATATCGACCGCTTTTTTGGCGGCGGCGATTTCGGTTTTGGTAACCTGCATGGTGGCGAGCGTAACGGTGGAGCGGTCGAACTGCCGGGCATATTTGACGACGGCGCTGTCGCCGTTCTTTTTTATGTCGGCCAGAACACTGGCGGCGATTTGATCGGCACCTTTTTCGACGGGCGGGCGGAGCAGGAAGTCTTCAATCTTTGCGGAGCGTCCTTTGGTGCTGTATTTGAGGATTGGTGCGTCTGTTTTTTTCATAGGTCGGTCAGGCGTATTGTTTGAAGTATTGAATGGTGTCGGTGAGGCCTTTTTCGAGTGCTACTTTCGGCTCCCAGCCCAGTTTTGTTTTAGCCAGGGTGATGTCGGGCTGGCGCTGTTTCGGGTCGTCGGCAGGAAGCGGCTTGAAAATCAGTTCGGACTTGGAGCCGGTCAGTTTGATGACGTTTTCAGCCAGTTCCAGCATGGTGAATTCGCCGGGGTTACCCAGGTTGATCGGACCGATGATTTCGTCGGATGAATCCATGAGCTTCAGGAAGCCAGCAATGAGGTCGCTGACGTAGCAGAAGGAGCGGGTCTGTTTTCCAGAGCCGTAGATGGTGATCGGCTCGTTGCGCAGAGCTTGCATGATGAAGTTGCTGACGACGCGCCCATCGTTGGGGTGCATGCGCGGGCCGTAGGTGTTGAAAATGCGCGCGACTTTGATTTTGACGCGGTTCTGGCGGTGATAGTCGAAAAAGAGGGTTTCGGCGCAACGCTTGCCTTCGTCGTAGCAGGAGCGCGTGCCGATGGGGTTGACGCGACCCCAGTAGCTTTCGGGTTGCGGATGAATGTCGGGGTCGCCGTAGACTTCGCTGGTGGAGGCTTGGAAAATTTTTGCGCCGACGCGTTTGGCAAGGCCGAGCATATTAATGGCGCCGATCACGCTGGTTTTGGTGGTTTGTACCGGATCGTGCTGGTAGTGAATTGGCGAAGCGGGACAGGCCAGATTAAAGATTTCATCCACTTCGGCGAATAATGGGAAGGTGATGTCGTGTCGCAGGATTTCAAAACGGGGATTATCCAGCAGGTGGGCAATATTGCCGCGCCGTCCAGTGAAGAAATTGTCCACGCAAAGCACATCACAGTTCCTCTGAAGTAGCGCTTCACAAAGGTGGGAGCCGAGGAATCCTGCGCCGCCGGTGACTAGAACCCGTTTATTGAAGTGGTAATTTTCCATGCTTTGTTTATCCTAAATTTTTAGGGAATTGGTGTGATGCTATCTTTCTGACCTATGGAAACCAAACAAAAACTGATTTTGGCCAGTACGTCGCCGCGGCGCTTTGAGCTGTTGAAAAGCGCGGGGCTCGTTTTCGAGGTTTTGCGTCCCGATGCGGACGAAAAAATGCGCGCGGGCGAAACGCCGGTGGAGTACGCCGTTCGCACGGCCCGCGAAAAGGCGGAAAGCATTCCGGTTGGGCCTGGCTTCGTGGTGCTCGGCGCGGATACGGTTGTGGCGGCTGAGGGGCGAGTTCTCGGTAAGCCGACTGATGCGCAGGATGCCACGGCCATGCTCCGTCTGCTTTCCGGGAAAATGCATGAGGTCGTCACGGGGGTTTGTTTGCGTTCGGCAGAAAAAACCGTTTGCTTTCATGTGGCTACGGCGGTGTTGTTCCGTGAGCTTTCGGGTGAAGAAATTGCGGCGTATGTTGCCACCGGCGATCCGTTTGATAAGGCGGGGGCCTACGCCATCCAAAATGGCGCGGCGGGGATGGTGCGGCGTATCGACGGGTCTTATTCCAATGTCGTTGGCCTGCCGCTTTGTGAAGTGATTGAAGCGCTGGACGGCTTCGCCGCAGTCAAAAGTCAAATGTCAGAAAGTCGAACGTCGGAATCCGTCGCGCGTTCAGCTACCGGCCTTTCAGACTTTCGACCTTAGACATTCAGACTAAAGGAATTACTATGGATGCTGGTTTATACATTGTCGGAACACCGATTGGCCATCTTGGCGATATGACCGCACGGGGTATTGCGACGCTCAAGGAGGCTTCGCTCGTTATTGCTGAAGATACGCGCACAACACGTAACCTGTTGAACCACTTCGAGATAAAGACGCATTGCATCAGTTGTCACAAATTTAATGAGGTGCAACGGTGCGATGAGATTATTAATCGCATTCGCAACGGCGAAGCGGTGGCGATGGTGACCGATTCGGGGATGCCTTGTATTTCCGACCCCGGCGCGCGCGTGGTGGAGGCCTGCCGTGCCGCAGGTGTAATGATTACTTCTGCGCCGGGTCCAACTGCTGTAACGACCGCGCTGGCATTGAGCGGTTTTGGCGGGCATGGCTTTCTGTTTGCCGGGTTTTTGCCGCGCAAAAGCGGGGCGCGGCGGCGCATACTTGAGCAATGTGCTTCCTTACCGGTGGCAGCTATTTTCTACGAGTCGCCTTATCGTTTGCTGAAATTACTCGAAGAAATTGAAGCCGTTATGGGGACGGAACGGTTGGTTTTTGTGGCACGCGAGTTGACTAAAAAGTTTGAAGAGTTGCTTAGCGGAACTCCAGCGCAAATCCGGCAACGCTTTGGTGAGCGCACTGTTAAGGGTGAATGCGTTGTAATTATTGGCCCGGGGGAATAATGTTTTCGCTTATTATCATTTGCACTGTTTCTTGGTGCCGATTAGAATTTAGGGCGTTTAAAATGAGGGATTTGTTTTTATGCTAGGTGTGGAACAGAGTAATGACGATTTACAAGCCGCCATTGTTGGCGACAAAATTTTTATACGTGTAACTGGGCGAGGCTCCTTCAAAGTGAGCTCCACCCTTAAAAAATTTATTGCTCAGGTGATCTCTCAACAGCCCATTTCCTTTGTGGTGCTTGATTTGAACGAATGCGTTGGTATGGACAGTACCTTTATGGGCGTACTCGCCGGACTTTCCGGTCGGTTGAAGCAAGGCGGACAGGTGTTGGAGTTGATTAATCTTTCCGAGAAAAATGCCGGATTGCTGGCAACCCTTGGCGTGGATCAAGTGATCGCTCATTTTAGTCACAATCATGGCCATGAAATGCCGGATCAGGCGGGGCAATCACTTTCCATTGCCGGAGTTACTAAAAAAGAGCTGGCTGAAACGGCCCTTCATGCCCATCAGAATCTGGTAGAACTCAGCGAAGAAAATCGCCCCCGATTTAAACGGGTAATCGAATATCTTCAGGCGGACGTAGACCGGTTGAATTGATCTTCTTATGGCTATGCTTTCACTAAACTGGATTAATTCGGCGCTAACCCTTTTTCTCGAGGGGATTATTGTACTGCTTGTTGTCCGCCTTATGCAGAGTGGCAGAATTGCGCGCCGGAAAAACGAATCGCTTCGGCAGGAACGTGAAGTGATTTTTGATTTTATTCACAACATCGGCGAGGTGTTTGCCGATGCCGAAGAAATCAAAGCCGATTCTCTATTAAAGCGTATTCTTTTTTTCGCCACCAAAACCGGCAAAGCGGCAGCAGGCGCCATTTACCTTTATAATACCGACCGTTCGCAACTTTTTGCCCGCGCCATTTCCGGCATTTTCCCCCCGCTTTATGATGCGGATCAGGTACACACGGAACAGTTTTTTGCCAAATCGAAGTATCTTGAAACGCTTGTTAAAACCCGTCCGGTTGCTGTTGGTGAGGGTCTTGTTGGTTCCGCGGCTGTTGTTGGTAGCGGCATCATCATCGAAGACGCAGAAATTGATGCCCGTGTTCCAGTTTATGACGATGAGTTTTTAAAGATCCATTCCTTGCTAATTGTACCCATGCGTTTTGGTAATGAAGTGCTTGGAGTTATTGCGTTGGCCAACCGTACCGATGGTCAGCCGTTCACGCCTGGCGATCTGAATCTGTTGCAAGCGATGGCGGATCAAGCTTCAGTTCCTGTTCATTATGCCGGACTCAAAGCCGATCTTGATCGTAAGCGTCAACTGGACCGTGACATGCAGGCTGCGCAGCAAATTCAGGAATCGCTCCTTCCGCAGCAGCTTCCGCAACCCGAAGGGGTCCGATTGGCGGCATATAATCTGCCGGCACTCGACATTGGTGGCGATTATTACGATTTTATTCAGATTGATGCCGAACATCTTGGTATTGCCATCGCCGACGTTGCAGGCAAAGGTATTGGCGGAGCCATGATGATGGCGGTCTGCCAAGGTGTTCTTCGCGCCCGTGCTCCCCAAGAGCGAAGCCCTGCTTGTATACTCTCAGAGCTTAATCGTGTTTTAAGCGCCAATCTCGCTGAAGACATGTTTATCACCATGCTTTACATGGTGCTTAATACTCGGACCCGGGAACTCGTTTTTGCTCGTGCCGGCCATGAAAGCCCGGTGCTTAAACGAATTAACAACGGCGCGCCGGAGTCTCTCACTGCTGCGGGCATTGCCATTGGCTTGGCCGATGCGGAGATTTTCGACAGCGCCATTAAAGACATTACAGTGCAACTCGCGGCGGGTGATGTGGTTGTTTTTTACACCGATGGAGTTACTGAGGCGCTTAATGAGAAAAATGAAGAGTGGGGCACAGAAAGTCTTTTGCAAACCATCGATACGGAATCCTCCGGCGGTGTGGATGAGCTCATCAAAGTCATCCGCGAACGGATTGCCCAGCATGTCGGCGCGCAGCAACAATATGACGATATGACGTTGATCGCGCTTGAAATCCACTGAGTCCGATCACTCCTCCGGCATTGACTAACCAGCGCAAATGCGTATTTTTCCAACCCTTGGAGCATTTTAATCGGTGCTCGGAAAAGGAATCTGAATCATGAATAAAAAAGATAAAAAAGAACCGGAAGTGGAACAGGCTGAAGCCGTTGTTGAACCGGTTGTCACGCCGGTCGTTCAGGAAGAGGAGCCGCTGAGAGATCAATTACTTCGTCTGCGGGCGGACTTTGATAATTTCCGTAAACGAACCCAGCGCGAACGCAACGAACTTTTTCTGATGGCGAACGAAACGCTCTTCCTTGAAATGTTGCCGATTATCGACCATTTCGAAATGGGATTCAAAAGTGCGGAAGCGCATAAAACCGACTGTTCTGTCACCGAAGGTTTCCGAATGGTCTATAACCAGTTGCTCGATGTGTTGAAAAAATTCAACGTCACCGCCATGGATACGGTTGGTGAAACCTTTGATCCGCACCGGCACGAGTCGCTTTTGCACATGCCGTCAGAAAAACCGTCCGGCACCATCCTTGAGCAAATTCGTCGCGGGTATCTGCTTGGCGAAAAATTGCTACGCGCCGCGCAAGTTATTGTTTCTGGCGGTCCGGCAACAGAAGTAGAGAATGGAGAGGTGGCGTAATGGCTGGTCAGAAACGCGATTATTACGAAGTATTGGGTATCGCTAAAGGCGCTTCAGCGGAAGAGATTAAGAAAGCCTATCGCAAGATGGCGATTCAGTATCATCCTGATAAAAATCCCGGCGATAAAGCCTCGGAAGAAAAATTTAAAGAAGTTTCCGAGGCCTACGAAGTACTGAGCGATGTAACAAAACGTCAGCAGTACGATCAGTTTGGCCACGCCGCCTTCGGCGCGGGACGCGGCGGCGGCGGTGGTGGTAGTTACGGCGGATTCGGCGGTGGAGGAATCGACCTTGAAGAAGCCTTGCGTACCTTTATGGGTGCAGCAGGTGGCGGCGGCAGTATTTTTGAAAACTTTTTTGGTGGCGGTGGACGCGCCCAGAATCCCAATGCGCCGCAAGAAGGTGCCGATCTGCGCTTCGATCTCGAAATTGATTTTGAAGAAGCGGTACTCGGGTCCTCCCGCGAAATCCGTATTAATGTCAACGAAACCTGTGACCATTGCAAAGGGAGCGGCGCAGAATCGGGCTCAGGACGAAAAACCTGCTCGACCTGCCGTGGTGCGGGGCAAGTGGTTAGCGGCGGTGGTTTTGTTCAGTTCCGCCAGACCTGTCCAGACTGCCGCGGAGCGGGACAAGTGATAGAAAAACCTTGTACCACCTGCCGAGGACAAGGGCTGGTTAAAAACAAGCGCACGATCGATGTGAAAATTCCCAGCGGCGTTGAAACCGGCTCGCGCCTGCGTATTGTCGGTAAGGGTGAAGGCGGATTGCGAGGCGGTTCGGCCGGGGATCTTTATATTGTGTTGCACGTTCGTGAGCATGAGTTTTTCAAACGTAACGACCTCGATATCATCTGCGAAGTTCCAGTGCCTTTCTATATTTCTGCGTTGGGTGGCGAAGTGCATGTGCCCACCATTCACGGTAGTGCGGAATTAAAAATCCCCGCAGGCACAGAAAGCGGCAAGGTATTTCGGATGCGTGGCAAAGGAATTGTCAGTCCGCGGTACGGCACGGGAGATCAGCACATTGTAGTGCAGATTGAAATTCCGCAGGGGCTCGGCGGCAAAGAAAAGAAAAAGCTGCAAGAGGCGGTCGAGCTGCTGAATGAAAAGCATTTCCCGCTGACTCAAAAAATGCACAAGGCGGCTGAAAAATTCTACGAACATAAAAGGGCGCTCGAGAAAGCGCAGTAATGGAACGGAGGAATGATGGAATACTGGAGGCGAAAAAGCATTATTCCACCATTCCAATATT
>CAZTEK010000074.1:0-6858 GCA_964612095.1 uncultured Verrucomicrobiota bacterium | reverse complement strand
CGGGTGAAAGCACAATCAGGTCAGTGCTCAAAGTTCCCGGCGGTGTGTAGGAGTTAATTCTCATAGAAAAACCGCATGGATTATTGGATGGAAGGATTGCTGGATGACTGTAGGAATTCCTTCCAACAATCCATTGATCCAATCATCCTATTTGTCCTTCTCTAAAGCCTTTTTATGTTCGTAGAATTTTTCAGCCGCCTTGTGCATTTTTTGAGTCAGCGGGAAATGCTTTTCATTCAGCAGCTCGACCGCCTCTTGCAGCTTTTTCTTTTCTTTGCCGCCGAGCCCCTGCGGAATTTCAATCTGCACTACAATGTGCTGATCTCCCGTGCCGTACCGCGGACTGACAATTCCTTTGCCACGCATCCGAAATACCTTGCCGCTTTCTGTGCCTGCGGGGATTTTTAATTCCGCACTACCGTGAATGGTGGGCACATGCACTTCGCCACCCAACGCAGAAATATAGAAAGGCACTGGAACTTCGCAGATGATATCGAGGTCGTTACGTTTGAAAAACTCATGCTCACGAACGTGCAACACAATATAAAGATCCCCGGCCGAACCGCCTCGCAATCCGCCTTCACCCTTACCGACAATACGCAGGCGCGAGCCGGTTTCAACGCCGCTGGGAATTTTCACATCGATCGTGCGCTTGTTTTTAACCAGCCCTTGTCCTCGGCAGGTGGTACAAGGTTTTTCTATCACTTGTCCCGCTCCGCGGCAGTCTGGACAGGTCTGGCGGAACTGAACAAAACCACCGCCGCTAACCACTTGCCCCGCACCACGGCAGGTCGAGCAGGTTTTTCGTCCTGAGCCCGATTCTGCGCCGCTCCCTTTGCAATGGTCACAGGTTTCGTTGACATTAATACGGATTTCGCGGGAGGACCCGAGTACCGCTTCTTCAAAATCAATTTCGAGATCGAAGCGCAGATCGGCACCTTCTTGCGGCGCATTGGGATTCTGGGCGCGTCCACCGCCACCAAAAAAGTTTTCAAAAATACTGCCGCCGCCACCTGCTGCACCCATAAAGGTACGCAAGGCTTCTTCAAGGTCGATTCCTCCACCGCCGAATCCGCCGTAACTACCACCACCGCCGCCGCCGCGTCCCGCGCCGAAGGCGGCGTGGCCAAACTGATCGTACTGCTGACGTTTTGTTACATCGCTCAGTACTTCGTAGGCCTCGGAAACTTCTTTAAATTTTTCTTCCGAGGCTTTATCGCCGGGATTTTTATCAGGATGATACTGAATCGCCATCTTGCGATAGGCTTTCTTAATCTCTTCCGCTGAAGCGCCTTTAGCGATACCCAATACTTCGTAATAATCGCGTTTCTGACCAGCCATTACGCCACCTCTCCATTCTCTACTTCTGTTGCCGGACCGCCAGAAACAATAACTTGCGCGGCGCGTAGCAATTTTTCGCCAAGCAGATACCCGCGACGAATTTGCTCAAGGATGGTGCCGGACGGTTTTTCTGACGGCATGTGCAAAAGCGACTCGTGCCGGTGCGGATCAAAGGTTTCACCAACCGTATCCATGGCGGTGACGTTGAATTTTTTCAACACATCGAGCAACTGGTTATAGACCATTCGGAAACCTTCGGTGACAGAACAGTCGGTTTTATGCGCTTCCGCACTTTTGAATCCCATTTCGAAATGGTCGATAATCGGCAACATTTCAAGGAAGAGCGTTTCGTTCGCCATCAGAAAAAGTTCGTTGCGTTCGCGCTGGGTTCGTTTACGGAAATTATCAAAGTCCGCCCGCAGACGAAGTAATTGATCTCTCAGCGGCTCCTCTTCCTGAACGACCGGCGTGACAACCGGTTCAACAACGGCTTCAGCCTGTTCCACTTCCGGTTCTTTTTTATCTTTTTTATTCATGATTCAGATTCCTTTTCCGAGCACCGATTAAAATGCTCCAAGGGTTGGAAAAATACGCATTTGCGCTGGTTAGTCAATGCCGGAGGAGTGATCGGACTCAGTGGATTTCAAGCGCGATCAACGTCATATCGTCATATTGTTGCTGCGCGCCGACATGCTGGGCAATCCGTTCGCGGATGACTTTGATGAGCTCATCCACACCGCCGGAGGATTCCGTATCGATGGTTTGCAAAAGACTTTCTGTGCCCCACTCTTCATTTTTCTCATTAAGCGCCTCAGTAACTCCATCGGTGTAAAAAACAACCACATCACCCGCCGCGAGTTGCACTGTAATGTCTTTAATGGCGCTGTCGAAAATCTCCGCATCGGCCAAGCCAATGGCAATGCCCGCAGCAGTGAGAGACTCCGGCGCGCCGTTGTTAATTCGTTTAAGCACCGGGCTTTCATGGCCGGCACGAGCAAAAACGAGTTCCCGGGTCCGAGTATTAAGCACCATGTAAAGCATGGTGATAAACATGTCTTCAGCGAGATTGGCGCTTAAAACACGATTAAGCTCTGAGAGTATACAAGCAGGGCTTCGCTCTTGGGGAGCACGGGCGCGAAGAACACCTTGGCAGACCGCCATCATCATGGCTCCGCCAATACCTTTGCCTGCAACGTCGGCGATGGCAATACCAAGATGTTCGGCATCAATCTGAATAAAATCGTAATAATCGCCACCAATGTCGAGTGCCGGCAGATTATATGCCGCCAATCGGACCCCTTCGGGTTGCGGAAGCTGCTGCGGAAGGAGCGATTCCTGAATTTGCTGCGCAGCCTGCATGTCACGGTCCAGTTGACGCTTACGATCAAGATCGGCTTTGAGTCCGGCATAATGAACAGGAACTGAAGCTTGATCCGCCATCGCTTGCAACAGATTCAGATCGCCAGGCGTGAACGGCTGACCATCGGTACGGTTGGCCAACGCAATAACTCCAAGCACTTCATTACCAAAACGCATGGGTACAATTAGCAAGGAATGGATCTTTAAAAACTCATCGTCATAAACTGGAACACGGGCATCAATTTCTGCGTCTTCGATGATGATGCCGCTACCAACAACAGCCGCGGAACCAACAAGACCCTCACCAACAGCAACCGGACGGGTTTTAACAAGCGTTTCAAGATACTTCGATTTGGCAAAAAACTGTTCCGTGTGTACCTGATCCGCATCATAAAGCGGGGGGAAAATGCCGGAAATGGCGCGGGCAAAAAGTTGCGAACGGTCGGTATTATAAAGGTAAATGGCGCCTGCTGCCGCTTTGCCGGTTTTGGTGGCGAAAAAAAGAATACGCTTTAATAGAGAATCGGCTTTGATTTCTTCGGCATCGGCAAACACCTCGCCGATGTTGTGAATAAAATCAAAAATCACTTCACGTTCCTGCCGAAGCGATTCGTTTTTCCGGCGCGCAATTCTGCCACTCTGCATAAGGCGGACAACAAGCAGTACAATAATCCCCTCGAGAAAAAGGGTTAGCGCCGAATTAATCCAGTTTAGTGAAAGCATAGCCATAAGAAGATCAATTCAACCGGTCTACGTCCGCCTGAAGATATTCGATTACCCGTTTAAATCGGGGGCGATTTTCTTCGCTGAGTTCTACCAGATTCTGATGGGCATGAAGGGCCGTTTCAGCCAGCTCTTTTTTAGTAACTCCGGCAATGGAAAGTGATTGCCCCGCCTGATCCGGCATTTCATGGCCATGATTGTGACTAAAATGAGCGATCACTTGATCCACGCCAAGGGTTGCCAGCAATCCGGCATTTTTCTCGGAAAGATTAATCAACTCCAACACCTGTCCGCCTTGCTTCAACCGACCGGAAAGTCCGGCGAGTACGCCCATAAAGGTACTGTCCATACCAACGCATTCGTTCAAATCAAGCACCACAAAGGAAATGGGCTGTTGAGAGATCACCTGAGCAATAAATTTTTTAAGGGTGGAGCTCACTTTGAAGGAGCCTCGCCCAGTTACACGTATAAAAATTTTGTCGCCAACAATGGCGGCTTGTAAATCGTCATTACTCTGTTCCACACCTAGCATAAAAACAAATCCCTCATTTTAAACGCCCTAAATTCTAATCGGC
The DNA here is from genome assembly GCA_964612095.1 of uncultured Verrucomicrobiota bacterium. Taxonomy (GTDB): domain Bacteria; phylum Verrucomicrobiota; class Kiritimatiellia; order Kiritimatiellales; family Tichowtungiaceae; genus Tichowtungia. The sequence goes on along the minus strand of CAZTEK010000074.1, from coordinate 2,860 downwards.
ACCAAGAAACAGTGCAAATGATAATAAGCGAAAACATTATTCCCCCGGGCCAATAATTACAACGCATTCACCCTTAACAGTGCGCTCACCAAAGCGTTGCCGGATTTGCGCTGGAGTTCCGCTAAGCAACTCTTCAAACTTTTTAGTCAACTCGCGTGCCACAAAAACCAACCGTTCCGTCCCCATAACGGCTTCAATTTCTTCGAGTAATTTCAGCAAACGATAAGGCGACTCGTAGAAAATAGCTGCCACCGGTAAGGAAGCACATTGCTCAAGTATGCGCCGCCGCGCCCCGCTTTTGCGCGGCAAAAACCCGGCAAACAGAAAGCCATGCCCGCCAAAACCGCTCAATGCCAGCGCGGTCGTTACAGCAGTTGGACCCGGCGCAGAAGTAATCATTACACCTGCGGCACGGCAGGCCTCCACCACGCGCGCGCCGGGGTCGGAAATACAAGGCATCCCCGAATCGGTCACCATCGCCACCGCTTCGCCGTTGCGAATGCGATTAATAATCTCATCGCACCGTTGCACCTCATTAAATTTGTGACAACTGATGCAATGCGTCTTTATCTCGAAGTGGTTCAACAGGTTACGTGTTGTGCGCGTATCTTCAGCAATAACGAGCGAAGCCTCCTTGAGCGTCGCAATACCCCGTGCGGTCATATCGCCAAGATGGCCAATCGGTGTTCCGACAATGTATAAACCAGCATCCATAGTAATTCCTTTAGTCTGAATGTCTAAGGTCGAAAGTCTGAAAGGCCGGTAGCTGAACGCGCGACGGATTCCGACGTTCGACTTTCTGACATTTGACTTTTGACTGCGGCGAAGCCGTCCAGCGCTTCAATCACTTCACAAAGCGGCAGGCCAACGACATTGGAATAAGACCCGTCGATACGCCGCACCATCCCCGCCGCGCCATTTTGGATGGCGTAGGCCCCCGCCTTATCAAACGGATCGCCGGTGGCAACATACGCCGCAATTTCTTCACCCGAAAGCTCACGGAACAACACCGCCGTAGCCACATGAAAGCAAACGGTTTTTTCTGCCGAACGCAAACAAACCCCCGTGACGACCTCATGCATTTTCCCGGAAAGCAGACGGAGCATGGCCGTGGCATCCTGCGCATCAGTCGGCTTACCGAGAACTCGCCCCTCAGCCGCCACAACCGTATCCGCGCCGAGCACCACGAAGCCAGGCCCAACCGGAATGCTTTCCGCCTTTTCGCGGGCCGTGCGAACGGCGTACTCCACCGGCGTTTCGCCCGCGCGCATTTTTTCGTCCGCATCGGGACGCAAAACCTCGAAAACGAGCCCCGCGCTTTTCAACAGCTCAAAGCGCCGCGGCGACGTACTGGCCAAAATCAGTTTTTGTTTGGTTTCCATAGGTCAGAAAGATAGCATCACACCAATTCCCTAAAAATTTAGGATAAACAAAGCATGGAAAATTACCACTTCAATAAACGGGTTCTAGTCACCGGCGGCGCAGGATTCCTCGGCTCCCACCTTTGTGAAGCGCTACTTCAGAGGAACTGTGATGTGCTTTGCGTGGACAATTTCTTCACTGGACGGCGCGGCAATATTGCCCACCTGCTGGATAATCCCCGTTTTGAAATCCTGCGACACGACATCACCTTCCCATTATTCGCCGAAGTGGATGAAATCTTTAATCTGGCCTGTCCCGCTTCGCCAATTCACTACCAGCACGATCCGGTACAAACCACCAAAACCAGCGTGATCGGCGCCATTAATATGCTCGGCCTTGCCAAACGCGTCGGCGCAAAAATTTTCCAAGCCTCCACCAGCGAAGTCTACGGCGACCCCGACATTCATCCGCAACCCGAAAGCTACTGGGGTCGCGTCAACCCCATCGGCACGCGCTCCTGCTACGACGAAGGCAAGCGTTGCGCCGAAACCCTCTTTTTCGACTATCACCGCCAGAACCGCGTCAAAATCAAAGTCGCGCGCATTTTCAACACCTACGGCCCGCGCATGCACCCCAACGATGGGCGCGTCGTCAGCAACTTCATCATGCAAGCTCTGCGCAACGAGCCGATCACCATCTACGGCTCTGGAAAACAGACCCGCTCCTTCTGCTACGTCAGCGACCTCATTGCTGGCTTCCTGAAGCTCATGGATTCATCCGACGAAATCATCGGTCCGATCAACCTGGGTAACCCCGGCGAATTCACCATGCTGGAACTGGCTGAAAACGTCATCAAACTGACCGGCTCCAAGTCCGAACTGATTTTCAAGCCGCTTCCTGCCGACGACCCGAAACAGCGCCAGCCCGACATCACCCTGGCTAAAACAAAACTGGGCTGGGAGCCGAAAGTAGCACTCGAAAAAGGCCTCACCGACACCATTCAATACTTCAAACAATACGCCTGACCGACCTATGAAAAAAACAGACGCACCAATCCTCAAATACAGCACCAAAGGACGCTCCGCAAAGATTGAAGACTTCCTGCTCCGCCCGCCCGTCGAAAAAGGTGCCGATCAAATCGCCGCCAGTGTTCTGGCCGACATAAAAAAGAACGGCGACAGCGCCGTCGTCAAATATGCCCGGCAGTTCGACCGCTCCACCGTTACGCTCGCCACCATGCAGGTTACCAAAACCGAAATCGCCGCCGCCAAAAAAGCGGTCGATATGGATTTTAAAAAAGCGGCCAAAGAAGCACACAAACGCATTACTGAATTTGCCATCGCCGGACTGCGCGAAGACTGGCGGATGCCTGCGCCGCAGGGCGGCTGGCTCGGCGAAAAATTTGTCGCGCTCGACCGCGTCGGTGCTTACATTCCCGGCGGTGCTGCGCCGCTGGCCTCAACGGCGCTCATGACGCTGACGCTAGCCGAAGTCGCCG
>CAZTEK010000073.1:0-7008 GCA_964612095.1 uncultured Verrucomicrobiota bacterium | reverse complement strand
AAAGGCACCTATGTGCGTACGCTTGCCCATGATCTTGGACAGCGACTCGGCTGCGGAGCTTGTCTTTCGCAGTTGCGTCGCACGCAGTCCGGCGACTTCAGCCTTTCCAATGCTTGGAAACTCGATGAGGTGATCAAGTGGGATCGTGCTGAGCTTGAAAAAAACATGATTCCGATCCACGCTATTTAAAGCAGAACAAAACCATTAACAGCAAAATCATTATTGGAGACCATACATCCCTCTCTTTTTAATCAAAAAATGATTCTGCTGTTAATGATTTTGTAAAAATCTCACTCTGTTTTCTGGATTTAAATGCAACAGGTCAGAAATATTTTGGAAATCCCGCTAACGGATAAGTCTGTTGTTCTCGCGATGGGTTGCTTTGATGGAGTGCACATCGGCCATCAGAAAGTCATTTCTACTGCGGTTGAACAGGCTGAAGCACGCGGCGGCGAAGCGTGGGTCTTTACCTTTAATCCGCATCCGGCCAAAATACTTAGTCCGGAAACCGCGCCGCAACTGATCAGTGTAGAGACTTGCCGCTTGCGGCAGTTTGAGGCACTCGGTGTACACGGCGCGATCATTATACCTTTTGATCAAACGTTCGCGCACACAGAGCCGGAACAGTTTCTTTCCAATCTGTGGAAAAAACTACCAACCCTCAGCGGTATCGTCTGCGGCACCGACTGGTCGTTCGGCTACAAAGCACGCGGCAAATTCCAAGCTTTGGAAAAACTCTGCGGCGAACATGGCATTACGGCCACCGCCATACCTCCGGTGATTTTTAATGGCGAACGAATCTCAAGCACTCACGTCCGGCAGGCTGTGCGCGATGGGGATATCCTGTCGGCAGAACAAATGCTGGGCCGACCGTTCTGTATTTTCGGCACCGTTGTCAAAGGGCGTGGCATCGGCCGCGGACTGGGCTTCCCCACCGCCAACATCGAACCTGAAAATGAGTTGATTCCCGCGCCCGGCGTTTACGCCGCGCAGACTAGGATACAGAAGACTGAAGACAGAGGACTGCGGACTGAGAAGGACTCATCCGTCATCGGTTCTCCGTTCTCCGTCCTCCATCGCTCCGCTGTTTTCATCGGCGAACGGAAAACATTTGATAATTCTGATCCGGTGATTGAAGTTTATCTGTTGGATTTTGATGGCGATCTTTACGAACAGCCGATTGAAATCTGTCTGGTTGATAAAATCCGTTCGGTAGAAAAATTTCCGTCTAAAGAGGCACTCGTTGTGCAGATTGAAAAAGACATCACGCAAATTCGCGAAATTCTTGCAGATTTATAGAGTTTTTAACTGTTCGTTAATATCCCGGAAATTCAGGACTTGTGCGCCTCGCTGCTGGTGATGCTGGGTGCCGTCATAAACAAGCGCAGGGTGCTGGGCGGACGGCATAATTTTCATAAATTGTTCGATCCCTTTAAAAAGCGCCGTCGAAAGGGTTGCCGCTGATTTGATTTCGATTGGAACACTATGCCCGGCCAAATCGAGTACGACATCCACTTCGATTCCGTTGCTGTCACGATAGAAAAACATTTGTGGGCGAAGACCCTGATTTAGAAAATGTTTTTTTATTTCAACAACAACCATGTTTTCGAACAACATGCCTCGTAACGGGTGATTGCGCAGTTGTCCGGCATCGCAAATACCCATTAGATGAGCGGCCAGACCCACATCATAAAAATAAAACTTCGGCGTCTTGATCAATCGTTTGGAGATGTTGGCAAAGTAAGGTTGAAGGCGGAATCCGATATAGCTGGCCTCGAGCAGCGAAATCCACTGACGCGCCGTAGTTTGTGATATGCCGGTATCATTGCCGAGGCTCTCCAAATTAAGAACCTGCCCGACCCGGCCGGCACAAAGTCCGAGAAACTTCTGAAAAAGAGAAAGGTCATGAATCATACTGATCTGCCGCAAATCTCTTTCAACATAGGTGGCTATGTAATCAGAAAGCGTTCGGGATGGATCAAGCTGCTGATCATAAATTCGCGGATAGAATCCTTGAAAGAGCAGTTGATCCGTCGAAGCGTTACTCATCATTGGAGCAACCTCCGGCCATGACAAGGGAAGAAGTTCAATAATGGCTGTTCTTCCCGCAAGGGACTGACTGACTGAATTGCGCACGGCAAGATTTTGACTTCCCGTAAGCACAAAGGTTCCTTTGAACCCGGGGTCATCAACCATAATCTGAATATATGAGGCCAGATCAGGGACATGCTGAAACTCGTCAATCACTGCACCGTTTGGGAATGCCCCGAGAAAAGCTTTGGCATCATCTCTGGCGTATGCACGGACTTCGGGATCTTCCAGATTGGCATAGGGAAGTTGAGGGAAAATCATGCGACATAATGTTGTCTTCCCTGATTGACGAGGTCCGGTAAGCGTAATGACCGGATAATCTTTCGCCGCCGAGAGCAGGTGCGAGGAAATATCGCGCTGTATCTTCGTTCTCATAACAGTCTGCATTTCATGTAATTCAGTTTTATTAGTTTGAATTTACATAAAAACTAGAACGCGGCAAGCTTTTTATTGCCAATCTGCGCCGATCTTCCCCTTGAAAAACCGGGTCATCTCGGAAGTGCGTTTTTGGAACGGCTTCTTCGTCAAAATAAAGAACAGCTCTCTATTTTTAATGGGAAACGCAGTTCCGTGAAGAGCCAAAAAAGACATCGCACAGATTCGAAAAATGCTAACTCCGCAAGATGCCTTCACTTGCCGGACGAATAAGCCTGTGTTATTTTGAATTTGTGAAAAACAGCAGATTGATAACTCAACTGTCGGAATATCTTTTCTGGGATGTTGATCCGCTCGGAATCAATCCGGAAACCCATCGGCAGTTCATAATCTCCCGTGTTATGGAGAGGGGCGCTCTAGCCGACGTAAAAGCGGTCTGGGATTACTACGGGGAAGAAAAAATAAAACAGACACTCCTGAACGCCGCAACACTGGGCCGGAAAACCGTAGCTTTTTTCGCCAATCAATTTGATCTGCCTCGCGATGCTTTCCGGGCCTATCGTAATCCATCAGAAAACTGGCTCTTATGAAACTGTACACCGAAACGGTTTCTTTCGGATTGCTCGAACTCCTTCATCAACTGATGAAGGATGAATCATTAAAGCGGTTCGCGTTGGCAGGCGGTACAGCTCTGGCGCTCCGGTTTGGACACCGCACGTCGATTGATCTGGATCTTTTTACCTGCGAGGCTTTTGATGCGCCAGCCGTTGCCGAATGGCTGAAAACCAGATACGACATGGAAGAGGCCGAAACAGCGGAAAACACTGTGCGGGGAATTATCGCCGGAATAAAAACAGACCTCATCGCGCACCGTTACCCGCTGATCAACCCGTTTAAGGAAGAGGCTGGTATCCGGACCTTCTCCTGCGAGGATATCGCCGCCATGAAACTCAATGCTATCACCAACCGGGGTTGCAAAAAGGACTTCTGGGACTACGCCGAACTGCTTAAAATCTACTCCCGCGACGAAATGCTTTCTTTCTTTGCCCGCAAATACACCAACGACAGCCTATGGAACGTTGAAAAATCGCTGGCTTATTTCGACGATGCCGAAAGCGACCCCGATCCGCGTGATTTGCGAGGCCGAAGCTGGGAAGAAATCAAGCAAACCGTCCTCGCCAGCGCGAAACTTTGATAAAAACTCTCCGGCACCGCACCCGGGCAGCTGAAATTTCATACTTCGTATTTAAGCTTCACCCATCCCTGCACCGGGGTGCGGCTGGAGTTTCGCTCCGAACCGCCTTTTTAAAAATGGTTTAAATGACAGAAACCCCGCCGAAAATCAGCCGAAACAAATCCGGCAGCAACCTCGATTCACACGGACGGAGATGAGGCGAGGTAACGTGCATTATACTTACCACTGTGCAACCCCGTAGTTATGGCTCCAAAATGTCTTTTATTATTTGTGTGTCGAAGGCCTTTTGTCCTGCGTGTTTTTTAGCGTTAAGGTAGGGTCCGAAATGATGACGGAACGCATCCTCAAGTTTTCCGATCTTTAGCTGCATATCTGGACTGGTGCAAGGTATACCGATCAATACAAGCTTGAGCGACAGGGCTTTTTGATGCGCGTACGGATAGTCTATACCGTCCTTAGCTTGGATTTTGCGTGGCAATGTATTGAACCATGCCTCTTCGCGGGCATCAAAATGTGAAGGGATTCTTTCAATAAAGCTTCGACTGGTAGCCTTGCCGACATACCACAACTGGTCATTATCTCCATAAAACAGATAAATGCCGTTCGGATAGTTGGTCACGGCGCATAGCTCACCGAGTGCTATGTCTCTCACTGCCCGCTTTTCCATTCCGAATAATTTTTCCTTCAAGGCCGCGAAGGTCATGTCCTTGCAGTCATCATAGGTAAGAAAATATGGCGGTAGATTCATAAAATCACCCAAGGTTTTGGATCACAAGCCTCTTTGGTTAATTTAAACAGATGCATTCTCAGCAAAGTGCATCGGCATGGGAACAAAGCGTCAGAACGAGAACGATTACCATCAAAAGTACAAGTGGACGCCAGATCAGTCTAAAAATACCCAGAATGATCAGCAGGATAACCAGCGGAATCGCAAGAACTAATAACAGACGAAACATCGCCCAAAGAGCTATCAGGAAGAGGGAAAGCACTGCGATCCAGAGATTCATCCGGATTACTTTTTCTTTTTTGCGGCATCGGTTGTCACATACCGGATTCCTGTGCCGGGAATGCTTAATGTGGTGCGGCGGGTTCCGTTCGGCGAGCCCCCGACCCGGAATCCTTTAACTCCTGCGCTGACTCCAACTCCGGACTTCGAGAGGTTTATATTAAAGATTCCCAGCTTAATTGTTTTTCTGAATTGAAAACCCATAAGTTCCCCTTATTTGGTTCGCGCCATCTGTTCCCGCAGTCGGGCAATTTCTTTGCGTACCTGCTCAGTCTGGCGTTTATACCCGTCAATCTGGCGGTCATACTGCTCTCGCATCGTGATTTTCTGCCGTCTGTAACTTGCCTTAACTGAGGGGCTCGTTGCACTTTTAATGGCAGAAGAAAGGGATGCCGCCCGGCTCTTTTTGGCATCACGGGTTCGAGCTGCCGATGCCTGCAATGTGGCTATCTGCCGACGTTTGGATGCGATCTGAGACCGGATATAGGCTTTACTCATTGCACACCTCCAAAAAAAACGCCCGGAACTGACCGGGCGATTTGAAATAAATTATTTACTCAGACTGGACAACGTGACTGAGTTGTCAGCCAGACCGCCTTCTTTATCTTCGATCTGCACCTTAACACCCAGAACCTCCATGAACTTATCTTCGAGGTTTCCGACGAGCATTTTCCCATTGATAGAGATTTCACCGTCTTTCTTCTCTTTGCGAATAGATGCCAGTGTTGCACTTTCATCGGCGAATTTAGCGCCGTTATAAACGCGGATTTCCACACCATAGGCTTCCTTGAATTGCTTTTTTAGGTTCTTCACCTTCACTTTACCTGATGCGCTTATATTAGCCATTATCTCTCCTTTTTTGGTTTCATCCCCGGTTATTGATCAACGGAAAATCAGACTTTGAACGAACGAGCCGCATCGCCCAAAGTCTGTTCGTCGGGTATCAGCTGTGTCCCAGATGGATCTTTTACCTGAACAGTGATCCCAAAATATTCATCAAAAAGCTCTTCGGCAGCTTTTACCTTCATGGAGGCTTTCAGCTTCAGATTTTCAGTATCTTTCGTTGTAATTTCTTTTGCCGTTTTCTGAGCAAGTGCCGCCAGAGTCATATCTGATTCTGCGATTTTTTTCCCTTTGTAAAACACCAGCGAAAGTCCAAATGCATCTTTAAAATCTGACTGAATCGATTTGATCTTCTTATTTGGCGCAACATTGAACTCCGCCTTCGTAAAATTGTCTCTTATCTTGTTAAAAACTCTTTTCATTTTCAGCTCTCCCTTGAGTTAGAAGCTACTTTGATCGCATTTCGCGGTCAAGATTTTTGCGCGCATTTTGCGAATTATTAAGAGTTGACCGCATTATGCGGTCAGATGAAGAAATCCATCCATTCTGATGAGTACAGCTACGTACTCAAAAAGCTCATTGAAATGCGGGAAACTGCAGGGCTCACCCAACGGGCGCTCGCGGAAAAACTGGGGCGTGAATATTCCTTCGTCTGGCGGATTGAGCACGGCGAACGGCGGCTGGATGTGGTGGAATTTTTCTGGGTGTGCGAAGCACTTGGTCAGAATGCCAAAGCGGTTTATGCGGAGCTTGCGGATGCTTTCCGCAAGGTTACCGGTTAACCTAAATACAGAAATGAACTAACCACTAATTTTCACTAATCGGCACTAATACGGAATCAATTTGAGTGATATCGATATGAGCCAGAAAACAGTTTTCTACCACTCGCTTCGCTAGAGAAACCTCCGAGGGGGTCAGAGTTTGGGATCAGAATAAACGGTGCGAGCGATGCCCGCAACCCTGTGAACAGGGCTTGATTTAACGCGGAGATCTCAACTTAAAATCAATTTTCAGGTGAACTCTCCACTCTAAATCTGTCCCGTTTATTGCGAGAAGTAGCCATTCCTTTCGTCATTGCCATCCTTCCTGCGGCAGGCCAGCCTCTTTCGGCCTTTGGCCTCAGGGCTCCGACTTGCTCCGAAGTCTGCTCTAGCGAAGCGGGTGGTAAAAAAATACTCATCAAGTTAACCCTTTTCCAATATTCGGAAGAAATGGTTTGCCGTTATTGTGCGTAGCGTTTATCCATAAATATATCCAAAAACACCTTAGATCCGAATGGCGCTAAGTTAAGTAATCTTGAAGAAACCCACCCCGCGCTTTGCGCACCCCTCCCAAGGAGGGGATCATTATAGTTGCCAAGCTCTTGCAGAAAATTCCCCTCCGTTGGAGGGGTGGCCGAAGGCCGGGGTGGGTCTGGTTGAATCATCTTAACTTAGTGCCATTCACCTTAGATCCTTTTTTGTGTCTTTTCATGGGGTTCGCGGCTATTCTCCCGCCC
>CAZTEK010000072.1:0-7084 GCA_964612095.1 uncultured Verrucomicrobiota bacterium | reverse complement strand
ACTCCAGTCCGCGGAAAAAGAGGGACATGTCTATATCATTCCCCCCTGCGCATCAACCTTTTTTCCGATTTTTTCACCCTTAGGTAAGACGTTGCAATTTATCGACCACGTGCAAATCAGCTTTTGACCACGCAAATCGTCCCAGATTTGGAATCTGAACCCATGCGTAATCAGCGCAATGAATCGTCCTCGGACGTCCGGAAATTATTTTTGCTCGGTAAACATGCATCGTCATAGTGAAGTGGCTATAAGCGTGATCTACAGTTATAACATGCTCCCCCACAACGGTTTTTATACACAACTCTTCATAAAGTTCGCGGGCAATGCATTCTTCAATCGTTTCATCAGACTCCTGCTTGCCACCAGGAAACTCCCATAGCCCACCGAGCATATCGTCCTGTTTGCGCTGAGCAATCAATACCTCGCCTTTTCGATTCATTGTCACAGCCGCACCAACGATAATGTGCGGTACTTTTCCCTTTTTCTTTGTCATAGGAAACTTCACTGGGGCGCCTTTAGCAAAAGCAGCACAAACACTTCGCATCGGACAAGCTGGACATTTAGGACTCTTCGGCAGACAAACAAGCGCACCGAGCTCCATCATTGCTTCGTTAAATGCACCGGCGCGACCTTTCACTAAAAGCGCATCGGCCCAGGCCTGCATTTGTTTTTTACCCGCCGCCGACTTCGTGTCGCCGCCAAATGCAAAAAGGCGGCTCAGGACGCGAATAACGTTGCCGTCAACCACCGCCGCATCAACATTGAACGCCAGACTGGCAATCGCCGCCGCCGTATAACTTCCAATGCCTGGAAGTTTTTTCAGCTCTGCGGTAGTGGCTGGAGCCTTACCGCCATACACTTCCACGACAGTCTGTGCAGCGGCATGAAGATTACGTGCACGACTGTAATAACCTAATCCTTCCCACAACTTAAGCACGTCGCTCTGTGGTGCACTAGCCAACGCGCTCCATGAAGGAAAGGCTTTCATCCAACGGCGATAATAAGGAATAACCTGATCAACACGGGTCTGTTGAAGCATGATTTCAGAAATCCAGACGCGATAGGGTGTACGGTTCCGACGCCATGGCAAATCACGCGCGTTCTGCAAAAACCACGGCAATAGACTCTCCAGAACCGTACGTTGAACCGCCGGAAGAGCCCCTGTTTTCTTGGGTTGTGATTTGACTGCCTGCATAGTTGGGTTAGAATCCATACAACTAAAAGGAGTTGCAACCATGATCACCAAAAGAATGGAAAAAGAGATCAATTCTCAAATCAATAAAGAATTCTACTCCGCGTATCTCTATCTGGCGATGGCCGCCTATTGCAATAAGCTCGGCATGCCCGGCTGTGAACACTGGTTCCGCATACAGTACAGCGAAGAAATCATTCATATGACCATGATGTTTGATTACATTATGCATCACGGCGGTGAAGCCCATCTTATGAAAATTGACGAGCCGCCAGCTGATTTCGGCTCAATACTTGGCGCTTTCCAGGCCAGCCAGAAACACGAACGCTTTGTAACCGAGTCGATTAATCAACTGCTGAATGTCGCAGTAGAAGAAAAAGATCACGCCACTCAGGTTTTCCTGCAATGGTTCGTTACCGAGCAGGTTGAAGAAGAAGCCAACGGCAAAGAAATCGTTGATCGTCTAAAAATGATCGGCGACAACGGCGCAGCGTTGATGATGATTGATGACAAACTCGGCCAGCGTTTACCCCCCGCACCCGCTGCGGCACAGGCTTAAATTAGGAAAGAGGTCGCTCATGTTCAAAAAAATAGTGCTATTGACTGTTATTGTACTGTCCGGCCTCGCCCCCTCCTCTTCTAAGGCTTTTTGGCAAAGCGACATCACCATGCTGATTGTTCCGCGCGAGGCCATCCCTCTCCAGATTGCACAGGATATCTCGCGACGTTATCCGGTTTTACTGGTGAGCTATCAAGTCACACGCGGCACCCTCAAAACCCATGCATGGGATGGCGATAACTGGGTTAGCGTGCCGACAAACGACTATGCCTCCGGAACTTTTTTTGCCAATCGGCCCACCCATGCCATTCTGGTGGAATACGACCAGATTCGCGCACCGCAAATACTCATTCCAAACAGCACCTGGTGCAAAAGCGTCAGCCGCATTACATCCACCGATCCTCGCGTAATGCTCCATCTACTGGGGCTCTACTTTGATTTCCCCTTCCGCTACTGGGATCAATTCGCAACGCGATATAACTATCCAATTGAAGAAATTAATCCGACTTTGAGCAACGTGCATTGGTGGAATATGCGCGGTGATGTACTGACTGAGAAACGCGCGAAACGGAATTTTTCAATCGATCTAAATAAATGGCAATGCCTCGAACTCCTTCCGCCGCCGGCGATTGAAAGTGTAATAATTGAAGAACCTAAACGTGTTCCTGAAATAGAAACCCCTGCTTCCGAACCCATTAAGGTTATCCGGGTTAACGCGCCTGAGCCGCTGCCAGAAAAAGCGCCGGTCACTAAACCCGCTCCGATGATCACGCCGATTCCCGCCATTACCCCGTCGGCTCCCATTCCGGCCTTAAAGCCAGCTCCATCCGCCAGCCCATTCCCTTCCCTTAAGCCGGATCCTGTTATCGAAAAAGCCCCCGTAGCAGAACCAGCTCCTGCGCCACTAATTGAACAGCCGTCCACCAAAAACCCAGCGCAATTCGTTGAGCTCGCCCCGGCGCCATTAATTGAAAATCCACCAGAAAAAGCACTTGAAAAAAATAATCCGCCCAGCGAAACACCTGCAATGATAGAGGCGGATCCCTTTTCAACTGAAGAAGTCCCTGCCGCTGAAATAGTCGTTCCGCCGGCGCAAAAAAAACCTTGGTGGAAAAAACTCTAATGTACAAAACAGCCGCCCTGCTAATCGCTCTCATTTTAACGGGATGTTCTACCGCACCCACTCCGATAACATTCCCTGTCTCGCCCAAAATGGCAACATCCTGCGCGGGCGGCGAAACGACCATCACATGGAAATCGGCAAGCAATCTGACCTACACGATTTATTATACCGATGCTCCGCTGGGAAAACTCGCAGACTGGAAACCCCTGCCGCAAGGAACAAGCCTACACGGAACGGGGCAGCAGATTACAATTTCAGATCAGGCTGGTATTGAATCGTCTCGGCGTTACCTGTTGCTGACCGGCGACCAAAAACCTTACTGATCAACAGCACGAAACACCGCCACCACGGGGCGATGATCAGAAACTTCACGGGTCAACGGGTCGCGAATTACTCTCGTCTGCCCTCGCACCAAATCCTTCAACATCCCTTCACTGGCAAAAAAATAGTCAAACCGGCTATACCCATCGACAGCGGGATAAAAATAAGTCCATACATCACCCACCGAATCCGCAGGCCGCAAATCAGTCATTTCACCACCACGCAGTCCGCACACTTCGCGCACTGGGGCGGAATTATAATCGTCATTAAAATCACCTGCCACTAAGAGGTTGATGCTCGGATTTTTATTAAGAATTTCACGAACTGCTTTATTAAGTAGCCGCGCCTCATTACGACGCATTTCTGTCTGACCCAGCGCGTGATAAACCTTCGACTTTAAATGCGCCGTCAACAGGCGAAACCGATACGTTGGATTAACCTGAATATCCACATCAATAAAACCGCGCAACACAGGCATTTTAGCCTCACCAATACTGTACCAGTCGTTCGTCCGGTGCTGAACCGCCGCAAAGGGAAACCGACTCAGCACCGCCAGATTAATTTCCATACGCCCGCGCTCAAGCAATTCGCCATACGGATAATCCAGCCCAGCCGCGCGGAGATCATTGCGAAACGTTGCAAACGTTGCCGAACCACCCATCTCTTGTACCGCAAGCACATCGGGTCGTTCTTTAGCAATCAGCGCTATCGCCGCTTTCCGCTCGTTCTCCGGCTTTGGATCATTCAATTCGCCGCCGACATCTCGATCCATTAATGCGTACTGATGCAAATTATAAGTCATCACCGAAAACGTATTCGTCTGCGCCCAGCAACCGAAGGGCAGAACGAGGCAAACTAGAAGCAAAACCCGCATCACGCTTCCACTGAACGCGGCTTCGTGATGGCCAGAAGTACATCGCCAAACTCAATCCGCATCTGCGGATCGGGGTCAAACACCGTTTCGCCATCTACACGCTTGATAGCAACAACCATACATCCAAGAGTCTGTCGAACACGTGATTCAGCCAGCGTTTTATGAGCCAGATCACTTTTCTCATCTACCAGAATCTCACACACCTCCAGCTCAAGATTTTCGCGCTGTGTCACCAACTCGATCGTATCCACCGCCGCCGGACGGGTCAGCAACTGAACAATTCGGGTCGCACCAGTCGAAAAAGGCGAAACCACCTGATTTGCCCCCGCCTTAATCAACTTCCGGCTATTGTCCACATCCTGAACCCGCGCAATGATGTGCATATCGCGATTCAGACTGCGTGCATTAAGCGTCAGGAAAAGATTGTCTGCATCCTTCGGCAACGCCGCCACTAACGATTCAGCTCGGCTGACACCCGCCGACATCAATAAATCTTCATCCGATGGATCGCCCAAAATATAGAGCACACCCTCTTTCTCCATCAACTTCGCACGTTCAGGATCGCTCTCAAGCACCACAAAAGGTTTATGCATTTTCTGCAGATCGCGGGCAATATATTCACCGGTGCGTCCGTAACCACAGACAATAATATGTCGGTTGAGCTTCTCAATTTGCTTATCCATTTTATTTCTCCCAAAAAGATTATTCAGCCCTCGCAGGACAAAATGTTCAAAAATCGCCGTCAACGACAAGGCGGCGGCCGTTACGCCAAAGAAAATCAACAGAATCGTAAACAGTTGCCCGTCAGACGAAAGCGGATGAACCTCGCCGAATCCAACCGTCGAAACGGTAATCACCGTCATATAAAAACATTCAATCAACGGCCAGCCTTCAAGCCAACGATACCCGAAGGTTCCGCCAGCCAAAACCGACAGGAAAAGAATGAAATAAAGAATCATCCGCAACGTTCGAGGTTGCTCAAAGTGATATATGCCTCGCTTCATGAATTAGTCCGTGGTAACTGTTTCGCAGACTATACAAATCTACCCTTATTCTTAAAAGGTTATTTCATGCGCCTGAAAAAAAACGCTCTGAGCGTCGTCATCATCTTAATAATCTTTTTTACAGTTGCGACATCCATCGCCGACGTCCGCACCGTCACCTCGCACGGTAAAACCTATGTCACCCTGCCCAACTTAGCAACGTACTATGCTATGACCGTAACCCAACCAACTGGGAAACGCATCCGCTTGCAGAACAAATACAACAAAATCGAATTCGAAACCGAAGAACGTAGCGTTTGGATCAACGGCACACTCGTCGCACTCAACGAGCCAGTCCGCAAAATCGGCTGGTCGTGGGCCATTGATGCAACCGATTTTAGAAAAACCATCGAACCGATAACACGCCCGACCGAATTTCTCAAAAACGCCGGAACCCGCACCGTCGTCCTCGACCCAGGACACGGCGGCGACGACAAAGGGGCCAGCAGTCCACATAACATCTATGAAAAAAAGGTCACACTGGATATCGCCAACCGAGTGCGTAACCGGCTAGAAGCCCGCGGAATCAACGTCGAACTCACCCGTGAAAGCGACCGCAACCTCGACCTCGACGCCCGCTGTCGGAAAGCCGCTGCGCTCAAAGCGGATGTTTTTGTCAGCATTCACGCCAACGCGACTAAAGATCGTAATGTCCGTGGCGCCGAAACCTTCGTCCTTTCCCTACCCGGACGCTACAGCAGCAACTCCTATGGCGGCGGGAAAATTCCCACTTTAACCAATACGGGGAACCGCTATGACATCGCCAACATGGCACTTGGCTACCGCATCCAGCAAAACCTCCTCCGGGCCACCGGACAGGAAGATCGCGGCGTCAAACGCGCCCGTTTTGAAGTTCTGCGTGACGCCCCCTGCCCCGCCGTCCTCGTTGAAACCGCCTTCCTCAGCAACTCCAAAGACGAAGCCATCCTAATGGATCCCGCTGGCCGCGACCGGATCGCCCGCGGCATCGCCGACGGCATCGCCGCCTACCTCGCCGACGTCAGCCGCTCAAAAGCTAAATAGACTCGGACTCAGTTGAGTACTATTTCTGTCAGCGTCCGCTTCGGAACGTAATGTACACCATCGGAAGTCCGGTAATACTCAATAGATCCGCCTTCCGGAATGGAGGTCAACCGGACGGTTTCTTTTGCAACACCTAGCGCAAGAACCAAGAGCACTTCATACTGCGCTGGGATATTCAGCGTCGAAGAAAGTTCGGCGCGACGAATCGCACCAATCATACATCCACCCAAACCTTTTTCGGCGGCACCCAGAAGGATACTCTGCGCGGCAATACCGTGGTCGTAGCCGAACTTTTTCGCAATCGAAGTATCCCCAAGAATGATGATGTAGGCCGATGGGCGCTCACCTTCCTCGGGACCGGACCATTCCTTCAAATAGCCAGCCCATGCAAGGTAAGGAAAAATCTGCCGGTTGGTCTCCACTTCATACGACAGCATGTATTTGAGTGGTTGCAGATTTGACCCCGAAGCAGATACCCGCCCCAGATCAACTAGCTCTTCGAGCAAAGCACGATCAATAGTACAGTCCTGATAAAATCGCCGGTAACTGCGATTTTTATAAACTAGTTCCTGTATCTTCATTCTGCCTCCTTTTCAGTCTTTCAGCCGCACCATCTGCACCGTCTCACCGATCAGCACCAGCACCGCTGAAACCTCCGCGCCGGAATACAACTTCTGAACCGCCTCGCGGTACGCCTCCATCTGAGGCGCATAAATCACCAGCGCATTTTCCGGCGTTTCGTTCGTGAATTTATAGTCAAAAAGCTTCCAGCCATTGGACAGTTGAGCGAGCAAATCAATCGTTCCATCGAGAATCAGATCGCCGCGCTTCAGCACGAACGGATGTTCCGTAAACAGCGCCGCCGCACCCGCTGTCTCTTTGCGCAAAAGCTCACGCGCCGCGACAAGTGGCTTAACCAGTTCCTCATTCTCGCCGCCAAAAAGCTGCA
>CAZTEK010000071.1:0-7232 GCA_964612095.1 uncultured Verrucomicrobiota bacterium | reverse complement strand
TCCGAAAATAGGAGTGAAATGAAACACACGATCTCAAAAGAAGAAGTCAGCCGGTTGCGCGCGCTGGCAAAACGGCAGGCCGAACTGGCCGCACTGCCGGTGATGGAGGTTCGCAAAAAGCTCTGGACGGATATGAACGACGGCGTAGCCGGTGCCCGCCCGCCTTTTGCCATCGAGGCGTTCTCGTTTGACCGCGATTTTCTGCCCGATTCCCTGCTCCAATGCACCAGTGAATACGGAAAGAAACTGGAGCGGACCTTCTTGCGCCATATCCGGCACCATGAAATTCTTAACGACGATCACGTCTGCCCGGGCACACTCGATATGGACTGGCACATCGAGTACAATGAATTCGGCATCGAAATTGAAACCACGCATGTCAAGGATTCTGAAGGCGTGGCTACCGGATACCACTTTGAACATCCGATCAAAAATCTTGAAGACGGCTTCGACATGATCAGTCCGGCCTCCTTCCGTGTTGACCGCGCCGCCACAGCGGCGGAAAAGGAGTTTTTGGAAGAAAACTTCGGCGACATTTTGCCGGTCGAGATTCGCTGCAGTGTGTACGGCGGAACCTACGCGCGCAACCATATGACTCAGCGGCTCATGCGACTGATGTCCATGGAAACCCTTTTTATGGCGATGTACGACTGCCCTGACAAGCTCCATGCAATCATGGCGCTGATGCGCGATAATGCCGTCCGCATGAACCGTTGGGCCGAGGCGGAAGGGTTGCTGACCCTCAATAACGGAAACCAGTGTACCTGCGGAACCTGCTATAACTTCACCACGCTGCTTCCTGAACGGAAAATCGACGGCAATGTCCGCACACGGGATCTGTGGGCGGGAATGGACAGTCAGGAAACCGTGGGGGTTTCCCCGGAACTTTTTCACGAATTTATTTTTCCCTACTATCGCGAGCTGGCGGAAATGTATGGACTGGTCTACTGGGGCTGCTGCGAGCCGGCCGATCCGATCTGGGAAACTTCGCTCAGCCAACTGCCAAACCTGAAAGCCGTTTCCATATCCCGCTGGGCCAACCAGAACTTCATGGCCGAAGCACTTGCCGGACGAAACATGGTTTTCTCGCGAAAACCCAATCCGAATCTGCTCGGTGTGGATATAAAACTCGACGAAGCCGCCTGGTCCGCCGAAATCCGCAGCACGCTGGATGCAACCGCCGGCAAAGCTCTGAATCTGGAATTCGTCGTCCGCGATGTTTACACCCTGCACGGCGATGTCGGCAAAGCCCGCCGCGCCGTCGAACTGGCCCGGCAGGAAATTGATCTCAGGTACGGAGTGCTATCTTGATTTTGCAACTGAAAGTCAAATGCGGTCTTAACGGGAAGCGGGCATTATGAATTTATTCAGCAAACTTGCGACGTATGCGGCTGGGGATATGACTGTGCATTACTGGGTGGATGATGCCGGGGTGCCGGGCATGTCGATCTTGCCTGCGCATCTGAACGGGAAAATCGCTGTGCGCCGGACGGACATTAATTCAGAGCAGGGCATCGGGCCGTTGCATGAAGTGTTCAAGGTGGATTTTCCTGCCTGTACGCAGAGCAATCTGGTGCAGTTGAAGGTGGTCGGCGACGCGCATCCCGGCAGCTTTTCCGGCGGATCGACCCTGACCAATAGCGCCTCGACTAAAAATCTGCGGTTCATAAAGCAAGGTAAAGAAAACCGTGACGACGGGTTTGCCATTGTCACTGAACTGGCCGATGCACGCGGCTTGCGGGCGGTTCACACCGTGATCTGCCGGGATAATCAGCCGTTTCTCGAAGTGTTTACTGAAGTCGAAAACGGGTCGGATGTGCCGCTGACGCTCGAAATGCTGGCCAGTTTCTGTCTGGGCGGACTGTCTCCGTTTCAGCGCGATGACGGTTCTCAAAAGTACAAGGTGCATCGTTTTCTCAGCAACTGGAGCGCTGAGGGGCGGCACGAAGCGCGGCTGGCCGAAGAACTTAATCTTGAGAAATCGTGGAGCGGGCACGGTGTGCGCAGTCTGCGCTTCGGGCAGGCCGGTTCCCAGCCGGTTAAAGGTTTTTTCCCGTTTGTGGCACTGGAAGACTGCGAGTACAAGGTGCTGTGGGGTGCTCAGATTGCCCAGCCGGGCTCGTGGCAGCTTGAAGTATTCCGCCAGTCCGATGTGCTGAATCTTTGCGGCGGACTAGCCGATCGGGAATTCGGGCACTGGATGAAAACACTTCAGCCCGGTGATCGGTTCAGGACGCCGCCTGCGATACTCTCTTGCTGCGAAGGAGATATTCAGGATCTGACCGGACGCATGTTGCGCTATCAGCATCTGAATGATGAAATGTTGCCGCAATCCGAGCAGCATCTGCCGGTGATTTTTAATGACTGGTGCACCATTTGGGGGCAGCAGACGGATAAGCTGCTGGCGATACTGGCTGACCGGCTGACCGGGATCGGGGTCGATTATCTGGTGGTGGATGGCGGCTGGTCCGAGGATCAGCCCGGAATACAAAACGGTATCGGGGATTGGAATATTTCGACCGTTAAATTTCCGGACGGGTTCAAAGGGCTGATGGCGGGTTTGCGTCAAAAGGGATTTGTTCCCGGACTCTGGTTTGAACTCGAAAACTGCACCGCTGGATCAGAACTTTATGAGATGACAGAGCATCTGTTGCACCGCGACGGGTATGTCTTGCAGGCCGGAGACCGGAGATTCCTCGATTTTCGCGATCCGTGGGTGCATGAATATCTCGGCGAAAAAGTGATCCGGATGCTGAAGGATCACGGCATCACGTACCTTAAAACTGACTACAATGACACCATCGGTTTAGGGTGTGACGGCGCGGAATCGCTTGGGGAGGGGCTGCGTCAGCATCTGGAGGGGGTGCGGCAGTTTTACCGGCGTATGCGCGCGGAGATTCCGGAACTGGTGATTGAGATTTGCGCGTCCGGCGGGCATCGGCTCGAGCCTTCCTGGATGGAGCTCGGCAGTATGGGCGGCTTTTCCGACAGCCATGAAGGGCTCGATATTCCGATCATCGCCGCCAACACGCAGATGATGATTCCTGCCCGCCGGAACCAAGTATGGGCTGTATTGCGCAAAGAGGATTCTATTGAGCGTATTTATTATTCAATGGCTGCAACGTTCATGGGGCGGATGTGTCTGTCCGGTGATGTGCATGACCTTGACGAAAACCAAATGACTGCTGTGAAGGACGGCATCGCCCTGTATCATCAGGTTAAAGGGGCGATCAGGAACGGCTTGTCACGGCGGTATGGCTCAAAACAACTCAGCTACACCTCGCCGGAAGGCTGGCAGGCCGTTGTTCGCACAGCTGCTGACGGCGCGGAGGCCTTCGCGGTGATTCACACCTTTAAAAATTCGCCCGGATCCATTGTGGTGCCGCTGAACGGTTCATGGGAGGTGATCGATTGCTACAAGCAGGATCAGATTGAGGTATCCGTTATCGACGCAGCGCTCTGCGTGTCGGGCCTCGCTGATTTCAACGGCTTGGTCGTAAAGCTTAGGCTGCAGCCGGCAGGGATCATTTCCCGATAACTCTTCGGACTCTGACCGTTCACTTTATGAAAGATCCGGCTGAAGTAATACGGATCGTCAAATCCGCACAGGCTCGCGATTTGGTTAATCTGCAGGTTTGTGTTTTTTAGATAAAAAGCCGCTTGTTTGATGCGGATGGAGTTCAGATAGGTGATCGGAGTTTCGCCGGTAAATTCTTTAAACTTTCTGAACAAGTGCCCTTCACTGCAATGCAGGGATGCGGCCAGTCCCGTCATTGAAATGTGCTCATTGAAATTTTTGTTCAGAAATTGCACGGCCTGTTGCGCGATATCATGGAACGGCTGTTTACATTCGTTTAATTCCCGGAAAAAAAGTCCGATGAGAGCCAGCAGCATGCCGTCCAGTTCAGTGCCGGTCCGGTTGAAATGATGGCTGGAAAAATCCCAGAAACTGACCAGATTTTTTATAAACCGGTCCGAGTGCAATGGGTAGATACAGTTTTTGTTTATACCGGGAAGAGTTGCTTTAAATCCCATCCAGACGGTATCAAGTTTTTGATCGGCGTGTTCATAGTGCCGCAGTCCGGGCGGAACCAGAATCGCTGTGCCCGTGCTGATGGAATATTTTGTGTCTGCGTAGAAATAGCCGCTTCCTGAAGCGACGCCGGTGAACTCCCAGTAATCATGGGCGGTTAACTGTTTTGAATTGCGGATGCCCCGGTACCGTTCCGCATACAGCGGCACAACGGCGGATGACCGGCTGGCAACAGATTGATCCCAGAGGGACTCTTTAAAGAAGTCGATTCCGTTAGCTCGGAAGGGTTTTTCCATGGTTTTTCTTATACGGTAAATATCATTATTGTCCAGCATCAAAAGCAGTCCTGTGCATGTACAAAAACAGGTCGGCGGTGCATGATCTGCCTCGGTAAACAGCAAAAGAAAGAGGGTGTATGAAAGCAGCATTCAAGGCTCCTGACGGACGCATTAATATTCGAGAAATCACTTTGAGACCTTTAAAAATGGATGAAATCCGGCTTAAGGTGGATGCCTGCGGTGTGTGCGGAACCGATCTCCATGCGGACCCGAATGCGGCGGAAGAAGCCCAGTTCGGTCATGAAATCGCCGGAACGGTATTGGAAATCGGTCAGGCAGTCAGCAATGTCCAGCCGGGAGATCGCGTGGTGCTGGACTCTGCAACGCCGTGCGGATTCTGTGCGCAATGTAAAAACGGACGGCAGGAACTGTGTACCGACATTAAGAGTATTTGGTTTGTTCCAAGCTTTGGTTTTGCTGAAGAAATGATCGCTCCGGCGATCAGTGTGGTTCCCAATCCCGGTCTTGATCCAGCAATTGCCTGTCTTTCAGAACCGCTCGGGGTGGCAATTGATATGCATCGACTGGCGGAAATCGGACTCGGCAGTCATGTCGTCGTTTCCGGTCTGGGGCCGATCGGTCTGATGGCGCTGCGGTTGGCAAAATTGTCCGGCGCGGAAAAAATTTATGCGTGTGATGTGTCCCGGTCCAAAGTTCGCCTACAGGCCGCGCTCGATTTCGGGGCGGATGAAATTATCGAAGTGGATAAAACCCCGTTGTCGGCTTACAAATTTTCGGTGAAGCCGGACCGGTTCATGGTCAGCGCGCCGCCTGCGGTTTTGCCGGAAATGTTTAAGGTCGCAGCCAAAGGCGCGATTATCTCGTATATCGGAATCAAGTTTGGTGACGGTGCAGCGATCAGCTTTGACGCGAATGAATTTCACTTTAATAAACTGCAGCTGCGTGCGTCGTTTGCCTCGCCCGCCATGTTTACGCCGCAGGCCGTCGGCTTGCTCAAGGCGGGGCTGGTGGATGGAAAACGGCTGGTCACCCATCGGTTTCCGCTGGACCGGCTCAGTGATGCGATCGCCTGTGCAAAAAATACAGAGCAGTCGATCAAAGTAGTCATCACGCCGTAAGGGCACTGCGTAATGGAAGGATCTCTATGAATACGTTTTTTGTTTCACCGGATGGAAATGATGCCTGGTCAGGCCGCCTGGCCGAGCCGAATTCAGAACGCACGGATGGCCCTCTTGCGACGGTGAGAGTCGCGCGGAACCGTATCCGGCATCTTGCGCAACCGCCGGTTTATAACAATGAAATCTGGCGGCCGCAGGGGAGTCCGGGCCCCGTCACGGTTCAGTTGCGCGGCGGGGTTTATCCTCTCGCCGAGCCGCTCCGTTTCGGTCCGGAGGATTCTGCTCCGGTTCACTACACTGCATTTCCAGGTGAAACGCCTGTTCTTGACGGCGGGAAAAAACTCAGCGGCTGGAAGCAGGGTACTGTCAACGGCTGTGCCTGCTGGACGCTCGAACTGCCTGAAGTCGCGCGCGGAGAATGGTATTTCCATTCCCTTTTCGTGAACGGACGCCGCTGTCAGCGGCCCAGACTTCCTAAAACAGACTGGTTCTGGATTGAGGATGTTCCCGGCAAAGGATTGAAGGCCGAATTTCACGAAGGAAGCGCGAGCTTCATCGCGAAAAAAGGCGATATCAAAAATTGGAAGAACCTTACCGACACGGAAGTGGTGGTGGCGCATTTCTGGAATGACGAGCACATGCCGATTGTTGCATTTGATGAAGCGACCAGACTGGTCACCAGCAGCCGCCGCAGCATCTTCTGTCTCCGCGACGATATGCAGGGACATCTTAAACCGCGCTTTGCCAAATATTATGTACAGAATATTTTTGAAGCTCTGACGGAGCCGGGTGAATGGTATCTGGATCGCACCGCCGGACGCCTGTATTACCTGCCGCTGGAGGGGGAAACTCCGGAAACGGCGGAAGTTTATGCGCCGCGTCTTACTCAATTGCTGACCGTGACGGGCGATATCACTTCGGGGCGGCAGGCTCAGAATATCCGGTTTACCGGACTTACCTTCCGCCACACCGATGCTGTTCTCCCGCCCGGCGGCTGGGACCGGCGGGCTTGCAACGAGGGTGAGGGTATGCGTAGCTGGCCGAACGAAGGCAATTATGCCTCATCTCCTCAGGCGGCATTCAACATTCCCGGCGCAATCCGTTTCGAGGCGGCCCGCAGCTGTGCCGTGGAAGATTGTATCATTGAGCACATTGGCTGGTGTGCGGTGGAAATCGGCGACGGGTGCAGCGCCATCCGCATTGTCGGCAATGAGATGGGCGATCTGGGTGCGGGCGGGGTGAAGATCGACGGGGCGGCGGCTAACGAACCACGGAACCGGCGAACCGGATATAACCTCATCACCGACAATCACATTCATCATGCGGGGCGGGTTTTTCATCAGGCGGTTGGTATTCTTTTGCAGGACACCTTTGGCAATACGATTTCCCATAACCACATTCATGATCTTTTCTACAGCGGTATTTCCTGCGGATGGGTATGGGGCTTTATGGAAAATGTCTCTCGCGACAACCGCATTGAAAAGAATCATATCCATCACCTCGGTTTCGGCTGGCTCGGCGATATGGGCGGCATTTACACCCTGGGTGTTCAGCCGGGTACGGTGATCCGGGGGAATTGTATACATGATGTGAAATGTTCCACGTATGGCGGGTGGGGAATCTATCTGGACGAAGGCAGTTCCCATATTGTGGTGGAGAACAACATCACCTTTGATACCGCAACAGAGGGACTTTTTGTACATGTCGGCCGGGAGAATACGGTGCGTAATAATATTTTCGCGGCTGGAGAAAGCGGGCAGGTCACGCTCGGTAAAACGTTAC
>CAZTEK010000070.1:0-7236 GCA_964612095.1 uncultured Verrucomicrobiota bacterium | reverse complement strand
AACTGATTGAACGGGTGCTCCGGCGGATTAAAGAGGCCACGGACGGTAAACTCGGCGTCACACTGTCGCTCGGCGAGCAGACCGAAGAAACCTACCGCCGCTGGCGCGAAGCGGGTGCGCATCGCTACCTGCTCCGCATCGAAACCACCAATCGGTCGCTGTACCGCCAACTGCATCCGGCCGATCACGACTTTGAAGTGCGCAAAAACTGCCTCGCCCTGCTCAAAAAGACCGGCTATCAGGTCGGCACCGGCGTGATGATGGGGCTGCCCGGCCAGACGACGGACGATCTGGTCGCCGACATCCTGTTTATGAAGGAACTCGATGTGGATATGGTCGGCATGGGACCGTACATCCCGCACCGCGACACACCGATGGGCGCAGCAATTCCGCCCTACACCGATGAACAGAAACAGGCCGCACTGACGCTCGGCCTCAAAATGATCGCCGTGACGCGCATCGCGCTCAAGGACGTCAACATCGCCGCCGCCACCGCGCTCCAGGCCTTGGAACATTCCGGACGTGAAATGGGACTTAAATGCGGCGCGAATGTGATTATGCCGAACGTGACGGAAACAGAATTTCGCCCGAACTATGTGCTCTACGACAACAAGCCCTGTCTCGACGAAAACTCATCCATGTGCCGCGGCTGTCTGACCCGCCGTATCCAGTCCATCGGCGAAACCATCGGCTTCAATCAGTGGGGCGACTCGAAGCACTACGCGAAACGCACCGAGAAGTGACCACGGAATACTCAGAACACACTGAAAAAATGGCTGGATCGGCTTCCGTATTCCGTGGTTAGAAATCTCTCCCGCCAAAAGCCCTTTCCAAAAACTGGCTTTTCAACTACTTTCCGGTCGTAACAGCCGCAGGTGAAACCCAAAAGATTTTATAATGAAAAAACTAAAAGTTGGCTTAATTCAACAGTCGTGTGCGGCTGACCGAGAAGCGAATATCAAAAAAAGTATTGTCGCGATCCGCCGCTGTGCGAGTCAGGGCGCACAGCTGGTTGCCTTACAAGAACTCCATACCAGTCTCTATTTCTGTCAAACCGAAGACACGAACAGTTTCAATCTGGCTGAAAAAATACCCGGCCCATCCACCGAAGTGTTCAGCGGGCTAGCGAAGGAACTAGGCATTGTAATCGTCACCTCGCTTTTTGAAAAACGGACGGCGGGGCTTTATCACAATACCGCCGTCGTACTCGACAGCGACGGAACCATCGCCGGAAAATACCGCAAGATGCACATTCCGGATGACCCCGGTTACTACGAAAAATTTTACTTCACTCCCGGCGACCTCGGGTTTACGCCAATTAAAACATCCGTCGGCACGCTCGGCGTGCTGGTCTGCTGGGATCAGTGGTATCCGGAAGCTGCACGCTTGATGGCAATGGCGGGCGCCGACCTCCTAATTTATCCCGCCGCCATTGGCTGGGATCCGAACGATAAAGAAGGCGAAAAGGCGCGCCAGCGGGAAGCCTGGATCACCATCCAGCGTTCGCACGCCATCGCCAACGGTATTCCGGTTTTGAGCATCAATCGCACAGGTTTCGAACCATCTCCGTGCGGCAAAGGCGGCACGGAGTTCTGGGGTTCGAGTTTCGTTGCAGGTTGCCAAGGCGAGCTACTGGCAGAGGCCGATACCGACAAAGAAACCGAACTGATCGTTGAACTCGATGGCAAGCGCAGTGAAAGCATTCGACGCATCTGGCCTTTCCTGCGCGACCGGCGTATTGATGCCTACACCGATCTGAACAAACGTTTTCTGGATTGATCCTTATGACCTTAGAAAAATTTGGTTTTACCCCATGGTTTAAAAAGCAGGCCGATGCTTTGATTTCCAAAGACTGGACGCCTGCCCGTATTACGGCCGTCCATAAGGGCTGGTGCGATATCAGCGACGGCGACGAAACCCGCCCAGCGAAAACCACTGGAAAACTGCGACGTGAAGCCCGCGCGACAAAAGATTATCTGACGGTCGGCGACTGGGTGCTTGCAACCAATTTTAACGACGGCGACTTCGCGATGATTCATTCTGTACTGGAACGACAAAATACGCTTAAACGCAAATCTGCAGGCAAAGAAGTTAGTCATCAGCTCATCGCCGCCAATATCGACACAGCCTTCGTGGTTCATTCGCTCGATAAAGGCTTCAATCTTCCAAAGCTGGAACGCTATCTTTCCATCGTTAATGAAAGCAACATTGAGCCGGTCGTTCTGTTAACCAAAAGAGATCTGCTATCCACGGCGGAACTGAAAGACCGGCTGGCAGAAGTGGAAGCGCGTTTGCCAAACGTTCCGGCCTATGCCTTCAGTAATATGACCGGAACCGGATTAAAAAAAGTGCAGAAGCTGTTTGAGGCCGGAAAAACCTACTGCCTGCTCGGCCCGTCGGGGGTCGGAAAAACCTCGCTGATCAACAGCCTGTTCGGAGAAGAGGATTTGTATTTCACCCTGCCTGTCCGTGAAAGCGACGGCAAGGGCATTCACACCACCACATGGCGGGAGCTGATTGTACTGGAAAATGGCGCGCTGGTGATTGATACGCCCGGCATGCGCGAGCTTGGGCACCTGGATACCGGAGCAGGCATTAAGGACACCTTTGATGAAATCATCGCACTGGATGGGCGTTGCCAATTTAGAGACTGTACGCACAGTAATACCAAAGGCTGTGCCATCATGGCGGCGGTCGAAGATGGCACCATCAGCAAGGCACGCTACGAAAACTTTATCCGTATGAGAAAAGAGACCACCGCCAATGAACGCGCGCTACGTGAGCAAAAGTGGAAAAATAAGTAGTCGATGCAGAAAAAGCCATTTGGCTTCATCAAACCTCGAAAGGAGAAGAGATGAAGCGGCAGAGATACACGGACGTCGGAACCTTTAGACCGTCGCCGCCTTGGCGAGCGCGGCTTTAACCTGCGCGGTGATGACATCCCACTCTTTTGCAGCGATCTGTTTCTGCGTGGCGAGCCACGACCCGCCAATGGCACTGACCATCGGAAGAGCCAGCCACTCATTCATGTTCTCCAGACTGACGCCGCCGGTCGGGCAAAATTTCACGCCGAATGAAGCATACGGTGCCGCCAGGTTTTTTAGCATGTTCGGCCCGCCCGCCGCGCCAGCCGGGAAAAACTTGAGCATCTTCAGTCCGAGCGACAGCCCCTGCTCGATTTCCGACGGGGTCATCACGCCCGGAATAAACAAAGTTTCCGATGCTTGGAATATCTTCACGATCTCCGGATTGAGCCCCGGAGCCAAACCGAAGCTAACTCCGGTATCGATGCACATTTTCGCCTGATCGGGAGTCACTACCGTGCCCGCCCCGACCATCATTTCCGGAAACGCTTTTTTAATCCGCTTGAGCGCTTCGGGCGCAGCGGCGGTGCGGCAGGTGACTTCAATCACATCCATGCCGCCTTTAAGTAACGCTTCAGCCAGCGGCTCGGCGTCGTTGGCATTGTCGATTACAATCACCGGGATCACCGGACGTTTTAACAGTTCATTGAGCATATTTTCTCCTTAGTTCGGGCGAAATACATCTCACCCCTACCGGTCGACGCGGGCTCCTGCACCCGCGACAATTTTTTTCACTTCAGATAGTGAGGCCATGGTGGTGTCGCCGGGCGTGGTCATGGCGAGCGCGCCGTGTGCCGCACCGTATTCCACCGCCAGCTGCGGGTCACCCAATTCCATCAGACCGTAGATGAACCCGGAGGCGAAGCTATCGCCGCCGCCGACGCGATCCATGATTTCCAGATTCGGTCGGTGCGTTGAGGTGTAGAATTTTCCATCGCACCAGGCCATCGCGCCCCAGTCGTTAACGGTCGCTGATTTCACGCCACGCATGGTGGTAGCCGTAGCTTTAAAGTTTGGAAACTCTTTGACCGCTGTAGCGATCATTTTTTGGAACGACTCCACTTCCAGTTCTGTCAGATTTGCATCCGCGCCTTCGATTTCAAAACCGAGACAGGCGGTGAAGTCCTCTTCGTTGCCGATCATCACGTCGACGTATTTGGCGATCTCGCGGTTAATTTCGCGGCATTTTTCAAGACCGCCGAAACCCTTCCAGAGCGACGGGCGGTAGTTGAGGTCATACGAAACCATCGTGCCGTATTTCTTGGCGGTCTTGGCGGCTTCAATCACCAGCGGACCCGTGGTTTCGCTAAGCGCGGCGAAGATGCCGCCGGTGTGCAACCAGCGTACGCCGAGTGTGCCGAAGATATACTCCCAGTCGATGTCGCCGACCTTGAGTTGCGAGGCAGCGGTGTTGCCACGATCGGAGCAACCGACCGCGCCACGAATGCCGAAGCCACGCTCGGTGAAGTTGAGCCCGTTGCGAACGGTGCGGCCGATGCCGTCATAATCAACCCACTTGATCAGCGAAGTATCGACGCCGCCCTGCAGAATAAAATCCTCCATCAGCAGGCCGACTTCGTTTTTTGCGAAAGCGGTAACCACGACGGCTCGTTTGCCAAAACAGCGACGTAATCCGCGTGCCACGTTGTATTCACCGCCACCTTCCCACGCCTGAAACTGCCGCGTGGTGCGAATGCGTCCTTCGCCGGGATCGAGACGAAGCATCACTTCGCCTAAAGATAAAATGTCGTAGCGGCATTCCGCCGCCGGTTTTAATTTCAATGCACTCATTGCCTCTCCTTACTCCACAGTGGTTAAATAAAAAATCAGACTCAGCAGATAACCGGTCAGGCCCACCAAGAGAAGAAAGGTGGCGATCCGGTACCAACAGGTTTTTGAATCACGGCGCTGGATATTTTCAATCAGCGTTTCATCCAGCGTGTCCGCTTTCCATGCCGTAACCCAGCGGAAGCGCAATGGGCCGGCAACAACCGCAATAACCGCTGCTAAAACAAAGCTGAGTCCAAAGCCGATAAAAAACCGGCTGAAGGCATTCGATTGCGCCATGCGCTGACCGGAGAAACCGGTGATCGTTAGACAGATCGTCGCCAGCCCGAGCAACATCTGGGAGCGGGTCTGAAGAATTGAAAACGCTTCTCGGATTACTGAAAACAGCTTTCCGTAATCGTCCCCATGAATTTCTTTCAGAAACTCCACTTCCTCAGACGGACTCAGTTTTTTCATTCGTAGATTTTCCCTTTACGGAAATCAGCCCACGCGGTTTCGAACCACAGGTTGCTTTCCGGAATCGGACGGCACTTTACCCAGCTTTGCTTAACCTTGCCAT
Source organism: uncultured Verrucomicrobiota bacterium (assembly GCA_964612095.1). Classification (GTDB taxonomy): domain Bacteria; phylum Verrucomicrobiota; class Kiritimatiellia; order Kiritimatiellales; family Tichowtungiaceae; genus Tichowtungia. Next base: position 2,025 of record CAZTEK010000070.1, on the reverse strand, counting down.
CTTCAACCACGGTTTCCTGCACCTTAGCGCGGAAATCCATATTTTCCGGCAGGAAGCTCCATTCGGCCGCATCAAGCTGTTCGTGCGCCCGCTGGCCGGATGCGTCACGCACCATGGCGGAACCGCGAGAACCGACGCCGCTCTTCACATGATAGAGAGTGGCTTCCAGATAGATCCAGTGCGCAAAACAAAGCTGACGGTTGCGGAAGGCTTGCACGGCCTCGACGGCGTTACCGACCTTGCAACCGTTCGCTTCCAGCGCGTCAAACTGCGCTTTCGCTTCTTTGGCGGCTTTTTTCAGTCCGTCGAGAGAGCGAATATGCGCGCCGGCGCGACTCATGCGTTCCTGCAGTTCCGCGCGAACCGCGCGCCAGTCGGCGGTCGATTTTTCGCAGCGTTTCAGGAAGCCGGAAACTTCTTTTGCACTGGCTTTGGCGGCTTTGGCGAAGTCGCTCATCTTCAGGTCGCTGCCGGCATAGCAGTTGCCGATATATTCAGCAGCGCGCAGCGAGCCGACCTGTCCAGAGTTCAGCGCCGAACCGCCGGGACGGGCCACGCCGTGCGAGCCGTTGACTTCGCCGACCGGGAACAGATGCTTGATGTTGGTCGACTCCCACCAGTGGTTACCCGCCAGACCGCCGTTGTTATGCTGTGCACAGACGGCGACTTCGAGCATTTCTTTGGTGATGTCAATGCCGTGATCCTTATAGAGCGAAATCGCGCCGGGGTTCATGTGCGCCAGGCGCTCAATCGGCGTTTTCTGGAAGGCTTTGGATTTTTCCAGATACTCGTACGCTTCTTTTTCGAGCGCCTTGAAGTCAAAGCCTTCCGGATTGCTACGGAAGTCGAGGTATACCCGGCGCCCCTTCAGCGCGGTTTCTATGTAAACCAGAATGTCGACAATCGACGACCCGCCGATGATTTTTTTGGAATCGAACGGCCACTGATACCCTTTCAGAAAAACCATGCTGCTCATTTTTCCAATGGTTGAGAAATAGTCGCTCATGAACTCGCGCGGATTGCTTACGCCGTCAGCGTCGGTCGAAACAAACTTCGGCACGACCTGCATGTAGGTGCCGGAAACGTTCCAGCGGAACTTTATGGAAGCCAGTCCGTACTGTGCTTCCGGAAGACCCTGCGCCTTTGCGCCGGCCTGAAGCGCCACGCCGATTGCGCCGGTATGAACCACCGGATAGACGCTGGTCTTGTACAGACCGCCCGGTCCGCCGACCGCGAAAACGACGTTGTCGGCGGCATATGCCACCAGTTCGCCTTTGGCGTTGAGTGCCAGTGCGCCGCAGGCGCGCTTGTCTTTGCCTTCGCCAGCAGTCAGCAGGCTGACGACATTGATATTTTCCTGCACCGGGATTTTACGGCGTTTGACTTCCGCAATCAGTGCGCGGCACATGTCGCGCGAGGTGTACGGACCGACCGACGTAGCACGTTGTGCCGGGTCGTGGTCGGTTTTGTAGCCAACGAACTGGCCGAACGGATCCTGCGGAAATTTAACGCCGAGGTTGACGAGGTTCAGGAATGCACGACCGGAAGTAGCGGCCTCAACCAACGAGAGATCTCCGTGCATGCTGCCGGGCGCAAAATAGTTTTTTGCCATCACCATCGGAGCATCGAGGTCGCTGCCGCACATCGCGCTCTTGTAATAAGTCTGCTTGTCCGAACCGGTGTTGATGGAGGTGCCCATCTTCAGGCCTTCGGTAACAATCAGCACATCCTCAATGCCCTGATTACGCAGCTGCACGGCGGCGTTCAAGCCGGCTGCGCCGGAGCCGATCACCAGCGTGTGGACGCGGGTCACCGCGATGTTTTCTTTGCCGTTTTTAAGTATAGATTTTTCCATGTTTATTTCTCCAGATCGTGTTGCTGATTAAAGACGCGGAACAGTGAAGCCGCCGTCGATGGTTATGATTTGTCCGGTGGAATAGCCGATATCGCCGCGAGCCATCATGGCCGCAACTTTGGCTATGTCTTCCGGCAGACCCCAGCGGCTTTGCAGCAGAATGTGGTCTT
>CAZTEK010000069.1:0-7299 GCA_964612095.1 uncultured Verrucomicrobiota bacterium | reverse complement strand
GCCGGAGCAGACCGACGATTTCGGTATTTTTGCGTTCAAGAATTTCAATTACGCGTCCCTCACGATTTCCAAATCGTGGAGCGTTGCCGCCGCTACGCCCGATTCGCCGATCCGGCGCAGACTTTGGAAATAGCTCGATGGAAACGCGGTCTTCATGGAGTGCGCATTTCAGGTCGTCGCTGGCGATGTAGATTTCTTCACCGCCGTTGTCGGGTGTAAAGAGGCCAAAACCCTTTTCCATTACGCGCACGCTACCGGCGACCAGTTGCTGGTCATTTTTTCCGCCTGCTGGAGCCCAGCGGTTTTTGCGCAAACAGACCACTTTGCCTTCTTTTTCGAGATTGATCAGCGCCTGCCGGAGTTTATTTCGTTCCGTGCTATGGATACGCATGGCTTTGGCCAAATCCGGCCGGGTGAGCGGCTGGTAATTGGGTTTAATTAGGTGGGCGAGAATGCGCTGTTCGAGCGGTAAATTTGTCATGTGGTGGAGATTAGCCGCTATTTATTTCTAATCAACCCTAAAGGGCGTTGGAGGGATTGAGGAAATCAATAATTCGTAATATGGCCGTTATACGACTTTCCTCGCCGGTTTTTTTCGTGTACGATAAAAAAGATTTTCAGCATTCATTTATTTGCAAACACGGAGGTATCCCATGGCGGAAAACACGACTTGTTGCGCATGTTTGGAGTGTTCGGAGTCTTTGTCCGAAGAAGAAATGGGCCTGCAACTTGAGGAAATCCTCGAGGAGTATCGCGAGAAACCAGGCGGACTTATTCCCGCCCTGCAGATCGCGCAAGGTCGTTTCGGATATCTTTCCGAGGGCGTGCTCAAAAAAATCAGCGCCGCTTTCAATAAACCCTACAGTGAAGTGGCCGGAGTGGTCAGTTTTTACTCGTTCTTCTCTACGGTGCCACGTGGCAAATATGTGGTGCGTGCTTGTCTCGGTACGGCCTGCTACGTGCGCGGTGGTAAGGCGGTTCTCGCAGCGCTTAAAAAAGAATTGGGCATTGATGTTGGTCAAACCACGGAAGATCGTCTTTTTTCACTCGATGTCGGGCGTTGTTTCGGTGCCTGCGGACTCGCCCCGGTGATTATGGTTAATGATGATGTTCACCAGCGGGTTAAGCCTTCAAAAATTAGTGAATTACTCAAAGCCTACGCTACTGATGAGAAAGGAGTTGCTCAATGATTGCACTCGCTAAAGTGATTTCATCTGTAAAGGAACTGCGCAAAATCCCGCAGTCGTACGCCGCGCCCAAAGGCGTAAAACAGATTTTGGTCTGCGCTGGCGGCGGCTGTCTGGCCTCGGGCTCCGATAAAGTGATCACCGCGCTGCGCGATGAAGTGCTCAAACAGAAACTGGCTGGCAAAGTAAACGTAACCGCTGTCGGGTGCATGGGCCTTTGCGTCGAAGGGCCCGTTATGTTGATGGTGGATGACATGACGTTTTACCAGCGCGTCAAACCTGAAGACGCCGCTGAAATTATTAAAGATCACGCCGTTGGCGGAAAAATCATCGAACGGCTGATCGCCCGTGATGCCAAAGGTGGGAAAGCGGTTGCCTGTATTAACGATATCGATTTTTTCAAGAAGCAGACCAAAATCGTTTTGCGAAACTGCGGACGGATTGATCCAGAGAGTATCGACGCCGCACTGTCCGTTGGTGTTTATCAGGCGCTTGGTAAAGTGCTCGACGGCATGACCGCCGATGAGGTGATCAATGAGATGAAAGGGTCCGGACTGCGCGGTCGCGGCGGCGCGGGGTTCCCGACGTGGATGAAGTGGAACTTCACCCGTCAGACTCCGGCTGACCAGCGCTATATGCTTTGTAACGCCGACGAAGGTGATCCCGGCGCTTATATGGATCGTAGCGTCCTCGAAGGCGACCCTCATAGCCTGATCGAAGGGATGATTATCGGCGCGTATGCCATCGGCGCATCGCAGGGCTATGTTTATGTGCGTGCTGAATATCCGCTGGCCGTTGCCCGTCTGCAGAAGGCGATTGACGACGCCAATCGGTACGGCCTGCTCGGGAAAAATATTCTCGGTAGCGATTTTTCATTCGATCTCGAAATTCGTATGGGTTCCGGCGCATTCGTCTGCGGTGAAGAAACTGCTTTGATGGCTTCTATCGAAGGAAAACGCGGCGAGCCGCGTCCGCGTCCACCGTTTCCGGCGCAAAAAGGGTTGTGGGGCAAGCCGACGGTTTTGAACAATGTTGAAACCTTCGCCAACGTGCCGGCCATCATTTCAAACGGCGCGGCATGGTACGCTTCGTTCGGCACCGAAAAGAGCAAAGGCACCAAGGTCTTCGCACTGGCTGGTGCGGTTCGTAACACCGGTTTGGTCGAAGTGCCGGTCGGCACGCCGCTCGGTGAATTGATTTACGATATTGGCGGCGGCATTGTGAACAACAAGCCGTTTAAAGCCGCGCAACTCGGCGGACCGTCCGGCGGTTGTATTCCGCGTCAGCATTTGAATGTACCGCTCGACTACGAGTCGCTCAGCGAACTCGGTGCGATTATGGGATCGGGAGGACTGATCGTCATGGACGACGATGCCTGTATGGTGGATGTCGCCCGTTTCTTCATTGAATTTGTTCAGGAAGAATCCTGTGGAAAATGCGTGCCGTGCCGCGTTGGTACTAAGCGCATGCTCGAAATTCTTACCCGTATCTGTGACGGGCAGGGGCGCATGGATGACATCGACCGTTTGATAGATCTTGGCGAGTTCATTAAGCAAGGCTCGCTCTGCGGATTGGGACAGACCGCGCCGAATCCGGTGCTCTCGACGATCCGCTTTTTCCGTGATGAGTATGTTGAACACATCCGCGACCGGCATTGCCGTGCGGGTGTTTGTGCCGCGTTGGTGCGCGCGCCGTGCCAGACGGCTTGTCCGGCGGGTGTAGACATTCCAGGCTTTGTTTCACTGGTCGGCGAGAAACGCTACGATGAAGCACTCACGTTACACCGTAACCGCAATCCGTTTGCCAGCGTCTGTGCACGCGTCTGCTTCCATACCTGCGAAGATAAATGCCGCCGTTCCACATTAGATACTTCGGTTTCCATTCGTGGCATTAAACGTTTTATGGTGGATCAGGAAAAAGAGATGCAGTTGCCTGAAATTAGGGCAAATGAAGAAAACGCGAAGAAGAAAATCGCGATCATCGGCGGCGGTCCCGCCGGTATTTCTTGCGCTTTCTTCCTCGCACGGCTTGGCTATAAACCAGTCGTTTTCGAAAAAGAAGCCCGTCCCGGCGGCATGCTGGTGCAGGCGATTCCGGCCTACCGTCTGCCGCGCGAAACACTGGCCCGCGAAATTCGTCTGGTCGAAAACATGGGCGTGAAAATAAAAACCGGAAAAGCACTCGGCAGGGATTTCACCATCCAGAGTTTGAAAGACGACGGGTATGAGGCCGTCTTTGCCGCCATCGGCGCACCGGAAGGAATTCGCGTTGAATTACCCGGCTGCGATGCAAAGGGCGTGGCGGATGCCATGGCTTTCCTGCGTGAATACAATATTCGCGGGTCGGTGCCGGTCGGCAGAAAAGTGGTTGTGGTCGGCGGCGGCAATGCGGCCATCGATGCCGCACGTACCGCGATTCGTCTTGGTGCGGATTCGGTAACGGTTCTTTACCGCCGCACGCGCGAGGAAATGCCTGCTTACGCCGAAGAAATTGAAGAAGCGTTGCAGGAAGGTGTATCGATTGAAGCCCTGACGGCTCCCGAAGAAATTGTCTCCGTCAAAGGCAAAGTGACCGGCGTGAAATGCCTCCACATGCATCTCGGCGAGTTCGACCGTTCCGGTCGCCGCCGCCCTGAGGCGGATAAGGATGAAAGTTTTATCGTTGCCGCCGATCAGGTAATCATGGCGGTCGGCCAGACGCTCGACGGTTCTGTGTTCGGCGATGCGCTGGCGCTCGATGACCGCGGCTGGGTCAAGGCCGATCCCGTCACTGGAAAAACTTCTCTTGAAGGCGTTTTTGCTGGCGGCGATTCGGTAACGGGGCCGATGTCGGTGGTGCATGCCATCGGCGATGGCGAACGCGCGGCGGTTGGAATCGATCAGCTTTTGAGCGGCGAAAAACACGCCTTCTGGCGCGCCGAACAGGAAAACACCACAGATTACGATCCTGACTCCGATCCGGTGCCGTATCCGCGAGAGAAGTTGCGAATGATGCCGGTTGATAAACGCAGAAGTAATTTTGACGAAGTGGAGCAGTCGTGGAATGAATCGGAAGCGGTTCGTCAGGCTCGCCGTTGCCTGCGCTGTGACTATGGAAAATGCACCGTTTGTGAGAAGGAGGCCGACAATGTATAAATTGATCATTAACGGAAAATCGATTGAGGCTCCCGATGGCGCAACCATTCTGGAAACCGCTCGTCGTGCAGGTATTCGTATTCCGACACTTTGCTTCCTTGAAAAGCGCGAGCCGATTGGTGCGTGCCGTGTCTGTCTGGTGGAAATTGCCGGCGCACGCACGCTGATGGCCGCTTGCTCGACGCCGGTGACCAACGGCATGGACATAAAGACCAACAGTCCGCGCGTTCGTGCCGCACGCCGCCAAGTGGTGGAATTGCTTCTGTCAGAGCACGACGGCAATTGCCAGATCTGCGACCGCAATCAGGATTGTGAATTGCAGGCGCTGGCCTCCGAACTGGGTATTCGCGAAATCGCTTACGAAGGCGAAAAAGCCAAAGCCCGCATGGATGACAGTACGCCGGCGCTGGTTCGCGACAACTCCAAGTGTATCAAGTGCCGCCGCTGCGTCACCATTTGCTCACAGGTTCAGGGAGTAGGTGCCTTGCATCCGCAGGGACGCGGATTCGACACGGTAATCGGCCCAGCATTCATGCTCAACCTCGACGGCGTAGCTTGCGTGCAATGCGGACAGTGCGCCGCCGTGTGTCCGGTTGGAGCGATTTCTGAACGGAGTCATGTCGAAGCGGTCTGGAAGGCGCTTGAAGATCCAAAGAAAACCGTCATCGTGCAAACCGCGCCCGCCATTCGCGCCGCGCTCGGCGAATGCTTCGGCTGTGAGCCCGGCACCCGCGTTACCGGCAAAATGGTCAGCGCACTGCGCGCACTTGGCTTTGATGGCGTGTTCGATACCAACTTCACCGCCGACCTCACCATCATGGAAGAGGGTACCGAACTGCTAACGCGTCTGAAGAAAGCGTTGGTGGACGGCGAAAAAGTTCCGCTGCCGATGTTTACCAGCTGTTCGCCGGGCTGGATCAATTTCGCGGAATATTACTATCCCGAATTTTTGCCGAACCTCTCCACCTGCAAATCGCCGCAACAAATGTTCGGCGCGGTCGCCAAGACCTACTACGCGCAAAAAATCGGCGTGAAGCCCGAAGATATGACTGTTGTTTCGATTATGCCGTGCACAGCCAAAAAATTTGAATGCCAGCGCGAAGAAATGGACGACAGCGGCGCGCGGGATGTGGACTATGTACTCACCACGCGCGAACTGGGTCGCATGATTAAAGAGGCTGGCATCGATTTCATGGCGCTGGAAGATGAAAAAATGGACGCTCCGCTCGGACTCGGTTCCGGTGCGGCGGATATTTTCGCCAATACCGGCGGCGTGATGGAAGCGGCACTGCGCACCGCGTACGAAATCGTTACCGGACGCACGTTGCCGATGGAAAACCTGCACGTCAAACCGGTTGCCGGACTCGAAGGCATTAAAGAAGCCTCGGTCGTTATTACGGGCACCGTTCCGGCATGGTCATTCCTCGAAGGCGTTGAAGTTCAGCTGGCGGTCGTTCATGGACTGGCTAACGTTCGCCGCCTGTTGGAAAGCATTAAGCGCGGCGAAAAGAGCTATCACTTTGTCGAAGTCATGACTTGTCCCGGCGGCTGCATTGGCGGCGGCGGACAGCCGCGCATGACGGACGACAGTGTGCGTCTGAAACGCATCGGCGCCATCTATTCGGAAGACGAAAGCAAGGCATTGCGTAAGTCGCACGAAAACGAAGCCGTCCAGCAGCTCTATAAAGAGTTTCTGGGAGCGCCGCTTGGCGAAAAATCGCACCACCTGCTGCACACCAAGTACAAACACAAACCGGCGCTTTAAGCCTGCAAGCCCCGCTTCGGCGGGGTTTTTTATTGGGACTTTTAACCACGGGTCGAGGAATGGCGGCGAGGGGGAGTAAAGAGGGTGATGGAAAAAGACGAGCTTCCGAATCGTCAAAGCATTCGGATGAAGGGGTGGAGTTACACCTCGGGTTGTTATTTTGTGACGATCAATACGCACGCAAACCAGCCGCTGTTCGGTGCAGTTGTGAACGGGCGGATGGTGTTGAGCGAGGCTGGGCGGATTGCGGAAAATTGTTGGCGGGAAATCCCAGTGCATTTTCCGATGGTTCAACTGGATGAGTTCGTGATTATGCCCAACCACATGCACGGGTTGTTGCATTTGCGCCGCGCGGATGTGCCCGGACGTGCCGTCGCATTAGGCGATGTGGTGGGGGCGTATAAGGCGGCCGTGTCGCGGGTTATCGGGAGGGGCGGGAAATTCATCGCCCGTGCGCAATTGCCGACCCGTCCGGCGGCGGGTGCATCCGCCATATGGCATCGCAATTATTGGGATGTGATTGTGCGAGATGAACAGGCGCTGAACGGCATCCGCAAGTATATCCGATTTAATCCGCAAAATTATGATGCGGTGATGAACGTAGGGGACCCTCAATGGGCTGGGAACCGAACGTTGATGGAGATGCCCAAGACGGGGTTTCTGGCCTCGCGCGGTGCGAGTGAGCTGCATGGCCGTTTGCCGGCGAAACCGGGCGAGGCGGTGATTAGCGGGTTTCTTTCGCCGATGGAGCGGGCGGTTTTTAAGGCAGGGCTGGCGCATAAAATTCCGTTGATCTGGGTGCAACCTTGGGGCTTGGCCCATCAAGGGTGCATGACGCCTCAAGCCCGAGCCGCCCTTGACGAAGGCCGGTTGTTGATTGTTTCACCGTTTGCTGATGACGTTGAGACCCCGAGTGTCCGGCGAGCGGCTTGGTGTAATCAATATGTTTTGAACTATTGCGACCGTATGGTGGTTGGGTACCTCAACCCCAGCGGGATGTTGGCGTGTATTTTATCCGAATCAGACCCCGAAATGGAGATCGTCTATTTATGATAAATTCGCAACAACTAGATTTCAACCTTTGGAACAGGGAGCAATCTAACGATGAGACAAGCTGAGGATATTGTGTGGAGCACCATTACGGAGAGTGCCAAGCGCCGGTTTGATTACGCCGGTTTTAAAAATCGTTTGTGCGCGTCGGGGGATGATCGGG
>CAZTEK010000068.1:0-7328 GCA_964612095.1 uncultured Verrucomicrobiota bacterium | reverse complement strand
TTTGGCGTAGTAAAGTAGCAGACCAATGGTGAGGGTCTGGCTTTCGTCGGCAATTTGCGAAACGCTGTCGAGTTCAATAACAGAACGACCGAACTGGATCGCATTGATATCAATCGCTTCAATGACTTGGTCAATACGACCAACTGCGGCATCAATACTGCTCGGCATAATCCAGCGTGAACGGCCAAGCATCGGGCCGAGATTGACGGCAGGTGCTTCCGGCGGAACGGCCAGATTGAGTGCTTTGGCCTGTTCCGTGACGTTGGTGACTTGGAAGTCTTCGACTTTCAGCACGGTGTCAGCCAGCGGGATATATTCGGCCACAAGGTTTTCGCCGCCAATAATCAACGAGATGCCGAGTTCATCCACCATTTGGCGGGCGCGCTGTGCCAACGAAGCACGCGGGGTGTCACCAAGCAGAACGGCGATGCGAGCATCGGTGGTTAGGAAAGCGGGCGACGAGGTGTTTTCGTCGACAATCAGTACGCGAGCACCCACTTCAAGCGCTTCAATGGTCGCGGCGGCCTGAGAAATGAAGGAGTCGGCGGAACGGGTGCTGTAGGATGCTGGATTGGATATTTCAGATTCAGAAAGGAACGGCGTGATATTAACTTCCTGCACACTGCGGCCGCGATCGGTGGCAATTTGAACGGCGTCAGAAACCGTTACAACGGTTTCGCGTCCATCACCCGGAATGTGGTTAAAAACGCCAGCGGCGATGGCCGACATAAAATCTTTGCGTCCGTTAGCGGCGTTACCGAGCACGACGGTTAGACCAACTGGAATACCAAGGCCGAAGATTTTACCCGCATTCGGTACTTCAATTTCTGTTTGAACCGATTCAGAGACTTCAAAGGGGGCCAGATTTTCGTAATCGGGTAGATCGCTATTCTGCTCGCGAGCAAGCAGCGAGCCTTCGCCCACAAAACTGACGAAACCGAGTGTGGCGAGCGTCTGGCGCACGCGATCCGCGTCTTCCATGCTGTTGACAAATTCTTCAGCGGCGGCGAGGTCGAGATTACAACAGAAAATACTGGAACTAACGACTTCCGGCAGGTCGTCGAAAAACACCTTGCGGGCCATTTCTGCATCGACGAGGCGTTCGCCAGTTGCATAGACCTTATAGGGCAGTGCAATGCGAATGCGGACGTCTATATATTCTTTGGTGACCAATACGGAGGTGCGAGGCAGAATTTTCTGACCCGGTTCAGCGACGATCAGGTTGCGGCGGGCCCAGCCGCTTTCATTAAAATGCGCAATGCGACCTGCCACATCGGAAACATTACGGGTCAGAAAATCTTCAAGCGCGGTACGACGAACCGGTGAGTCGTAGAGGTGGCCGGGCAATTCGGCAATTGATTGCGGAATACGGATATTAAAGACCGGGTTTTCAGCATCGCGATCGGTGTTGATTTTGGTGCATTTAATGACGTAACGGGCAAAGTCGAAATCGCCGAGTACCCGTTCGTATTCAGCAAAGGGTTTTCCGTCAATTTCGGTGAGCAGGTTGTAAAACTCTTTTCTGTCTTTCATAGCGAAGCTTCCCCGTCTTAGTGGTTAACAGTTCCCGTCTGCAAAATGAGCAGGGATAGTAGAATTGCCCCCCCGTCGCTGTCAAACCATTCTACCCTGCTATTACTTTACTAATAAAGGCATTGAGCTATTATCCGCCGGATGAATAATCTGCAAAACTATCTGAAAACGCTGACAGAAACCGTCCATACAGCGCTTGACGCCCTGCTTCCGCCCGCAAACGAACGTCCAATTAAACTACACGAAGCCATGCGATATAGTGTTTTCGCCGGCGGCAAACGGTTGCGCCCCGCCCTCTGCATCGCGGCCTGCGAAGCGTGTGGCGGTACCGTTGAACAGGCTCTGCCGGCGGCCTGCGCACTAGAACTGCTCCATACCTACACCCTGATTCATGACGACCTGCCTGCGATGGACAACGATACGCTACGGCGTGGACGCCCCACGTGTCACATTCAATTCGACGAAGCCACGGCCATTCTAGCGGGCGACGCCCTGTTGACCTTTGCCTTTGAAGTGCTGGCTACTCAACGCCAAGGTGGCGCACTGGCACTGGAATTAGCCCGTGCGGCGGGAAGCCGCGGTGTGATCGGCGGGCAAATGGAAGATATTGATGCTGAGGGTAAAACGCCCGACCCAGCACTTGTGGAATACATCCATCGCAATAAAACGGCGGCGCTGATTCGTGCCGCCTGTGTCATGGGTGGCCTTTGCGCCGGAGCAAATGCCCAAACATTGGAAAAACTGGCTCAGTACGGCGAAAATGCGGGGCTGGCATTCCAACTAGCCGATGATCTGCTCGATGAAAGCGCGACGGTTGAGGAATTGGGTAAAGACATTGGCTCGGACAAGGCCAAAGGTAAAATGACCTGGCCCGCTGTTTATGGAGTAGAAAAAACGGTCGCCGATGCAAAACAGCTGGAAGAAAAGGCTGTTGCTTCATTACAAGGGTTAAAAGACTCAACCCGCCTCGAACAACTGGTGGCTTTTATTATCCACCGAAATTCCTAAAATAGCGGTTTGGACGGCTTTTCTGGTGCGGATGAAAACTGCGGACAACTGTCGGTCGCCTGCACCTCTTTTTTATGGCGCGAACAGAACTGCATAAACGGATTCACTACGTAGTTCGCGCAATACCGGCAGCATGTGCGATTTTCGCCCTCAGCAAAAATCTCCACCTTTTTTGAGCGGTCCGCATCGGTGAATATTTTCGGCGCGGCAGCACGCTCCTTGAACAAAACATCCGCTTCCGAGGCGAAAACGAATCCACAAGCAGAACAACTCAACTCTTCGCCGATTTTCTTCAATCCCTCAAAAATCGGCTCGCGCTTCAAAAACGCTTCCGCGCCGCAGAATGAACAGATCATTTCAACCGGCATTTTCATTGCCTTCTTCCGATGATTGAATGACTTGCGGATAACGAACCGTAAACCGGGTGCCGACTTCCGCATTCGAAACAAACGAAACCTGTCCATGCAGATATTTTTCGCTGATTAGCTTGATGCTGTAGGTTCCCAGCCCACGCCCGCTGCCTTTGGTTGAAAATGATCGCGAAAAAACATTCAACTGCACATCCGCCGGTATCACCGCAGCATCGTGTACTGTAAGGTAAACTGAATCGCGATCTGAATAGGCCCCCAGCTTAACCGTAGCCCCATCTTCAATCGCTTCCAGCGCATTCTTCACCAGATTAATCAGAACTCGCCGCAATAAAATGGGATCCGAAATAAAAGTAAAATGCTCCGCCGCCGAATCTACAATCAACTCTTTTCCCTTCGCGACACTATGCGAATGAAACTGACGTATAATTCGGTAAAGTAGTTCCAGCGAGTGGACTTCCTGCACTTCCACTTTCAATTCGCCGCTCTCCGCCGCTGAAAGCATCCGTTGCGCATTAATTTCTTCAATTAATTGCTCAGAAGTTTCTGATATCATGCTTGAAATATCTTTGATTTCCATCTCTGAAAGACCCGTCTCGATCAATAGATCGGCCAGCCCCTTTACGCCGCTCGCCGTATTGAGCACATCGTGAAAGAAAATCCGTTCCAGCACTTTGCGCCGTTTTTCATTACTGATATCCATCACCGAAAAAACAGTAAAAACCGTGCCGCCTACTGCAATCGGTCGTGACCATATCCGCAGATCCAATGCGATTTCGTCCGCACCTTCTTCACCACAAATCATTCGGCACTCTTGAATATCCAGCGCGCATAGCTTCTGACTATTCATAATAGAAATCACCGCACCGCACGTCCGGCAAAACATCGTCGTACCACAGCCCCCCTCCGTCAGATGCGAACGGATACAACCAACGGCTTCGCCGGGCCGACGGCCCAGAACGTCTGCATAGAGACATTTAAATGCTTCGCAATGACTTTTCCCCAACAGCTCATCGGGACATTTTATACCCAGAAATTCCGCGAAGGCACGGTTAGCAAAGACAATCTGCCGGTGCTCATTGAGTACCACCGACATATTGGGAACCGCATCTAAGAAGTCGCATACGAATGGAAGCGACACCAGTTTTTGATACTGCCGCTGAATTTCTTCCTGCGAAGCGCGCTCAGCGGGCGCAAATGATGTTTCCATCGTCATGGGATAATCTCCTGCTACCTATATCCTATGAATGTAACATAAGCTTCCACCTGAGCGAAGCGAAAGTGCTTTTTGGTATTCAAAAAGAAACGACTATCAAAAGGAGTGGCAAATGTTGGAAACTTTAGCGTATGGTTTTTCCGATGATTGATAAAATTCAATGTTTGAAGAATGAGGAATGGCTCGCGCGCCTCAGCAAAACCCGCAACGACCTTTCGGCCACTCTTTACGCGATGTATTCCAGCCTTACCGGTGGAATCACCGTTGACCCGGCCCTGATGATGATTCCGGCGGATGACCACTTGCCGCAACGCGGCGACGGCGTTTTCGAATCGCTAAAATGCCTGAATGGAAGACTCTACAACGCCGCAGCCCATCTCGATCGGCTAGAATTGTCCTGTAAAGGCATCGGCATGAAATTGCCCTGCCCACCGGCAGAGCTGGTCGAAATTATCTGTGCAACCATTCGCGCCAGCGGGAAGCGCGACTGCCTGATCCGCGTACTGGTTTCACGCGGCACAGAGAATATGGGGATCGATCCGGCTCTCTGCAAAGGGCCGGTGCTTTATGTGATCGTTTACCTCTATAAAGCGCGCATAGAGAATGGAATGCTCAAGCCAGCACGCGTCGGGCTAAGCAAGGTGCCGATCAAGCCGCCAGAGTTCGCGACGATCAAAACCTGCAATTATCTGCCGAACGTGCTGATGAAACTGGAAGCAAATCAGCGCGGACTCGACTTCGTGATTTCCGTAGACCCGAACGGCAATCTTGGCGAAGGCGCGACGGAAAATATCGGCATCCTGACGCCGGAAAATGAGTTGCTGATGCCCACCCCCGACTACGTGCTCTCTGGAACCACGGCCCGTCGGGCACTGGATCTGGCAAAAACATTAGTGGCCGACGGCACACTCAGGGCTGCCGAATACCGCGATATTTCTCCGGCGCAGGCGGCGCAGGCCAAAGAGATTTTCATCTTCGGAACCACCACCGACGTTACCCCAGTCATTGAATGGGAAGGTCGGCCGGTTGGCGACGGCAAACCCGGCCTAATAGCTGAAAAATTGCTTTCTCTGCTCAAAAACGATATGACACCTGAAAGCGAAGCATTAACGGAGGTATTTAAATGAAAAAAGGGATTGTCCTGATTCTGCTACTACTGGTCGGCTGCGCCACCCCGCAAAGAAATACAATAACTCAGATTTCAACTATCGACGCGTTGCTGGCGAGCGCTTACGACGGACAAATGACACTCGACCAACTTTGCAAATACGGCGATTTGGGTATCGGCACCTTCGACGCGCTCGACGGCGAACTCATCCTGCTGGATCATCAGGTTTATCAGGCTTGCGCCGATGGAACGGTCAAATTAATGCCCACAAACGCCACCACCCCCTTCGCCAGCGTAGTCAATTTTATGCCAGACCTGACACCCTGCCTGAAGAATGTACTCACCGAAAAAACATTCCAAACTGCTGTCGATGAACTGGCCCCCAATCAAAACCTTTTCCTCGCCGTGCGATTCGATGGATATTTTACATCGATGAAAGTTCGTTCGGTTTCAAAACAGGAAAAGCCGTACCCTCCACTGGCAGAAGTCGCACAACATCAGGCTGTATTTGAATATATTGGCGTTTCCGGCACCATCTTGGGATTCCGTTGCCCATCGTTTGTTAAAGGGATAAACGTTTCAGGATATCATCTCCATTTTATTTCTGACGACAAAACCAAAGGCGGCCACATTCTCGACTTCACAACAATCGGTGGCAACCTACAGCTCGACACCTGCAACCGCTTTTATATGGTACTACCGGAACAAGAACAGTTTGCCGTATTGGATCTCTCAAAGGATCGCTCCACAGAACTTGAAAAGGTAGAGAAATAATGATTCCCGATCTACAATCCAGCCTAATTTGCGACGACGTCCGCCAAGAGCATAACGGAAAGTTCATGCTAATCGGCCTTTTCGATGCCATCCATGCCGAGCGATTGCCAGTCACCTTTGCCAAAATATGTCTTGTCACTCGCTGGTGTAGCGGTGAAGGGACTTTCACTCAACGTTCACGCATTATACATCCCAACCAAAAAACCGTGCTCACCGAGGGTCAGGACGTACAAGTAAAACTCCCTTCGCCGGAGGCCGCCGCTACCAGCATCGAAGTGTTCATCAATGTCACATTCCCTGAAGCTGGAACCTACTGGGTTGAACTCCTGCTCGACGGCGACCTAAAAATACGCTACCCCTTACGTGTAAATCGGATTGAACGCTAACGGTTGCCTTTTGAAGTAATAACGACTAAACGGCTGTGCTCTTAAGTCAAACACGGGTATCTCGGTTACTATGGCGGAGAAGGTACAAAATAATCAGGAGCAAAAGGGGCCTTTTTCA
The DNA here is from genome assembly GCA_964612095.1 of uncultured Verrucomicrobiota bacterium. GTDB lineage: Bacteria > Verrucomicrobiota > Kiritimatiellia > Kiritimatiellales > Tichowtungiaceae > Tichowtungia. The sequence goes on along the minus strand of CAZTEK010000068.1, from coordinate 817 downwards.
CCGCTCCAGAGCGGTTGCGCATTCGTGATGCTCGCCAACATGATGATTTATCTGGCCGTCGTAGTATTCGTCTTCAACATGCTTGACCCCTCCAAACTTGACCTGAGCTATATTGCTAAACGCGGATTTACCGCGCAACCGACAGAAGAACGCGAAGAAGATAAAACGTTCCGCCAAATCTCAGAACAAAAAAGCAAGGAACAGAAAAAAGGCGTCGAATCCTCTATTTCAGAACCAAAACAGGAAGCCTCCCCAGCCGCAACACTTTCAGGAGCAAAACCCCGTGAATTGACATCAAGCCTTCCGGAGGAACCAGCAAAACCTAAATCCTCTCTTGCGCGTAACTCACCCATCGGCGGTGGAATAGCAACCCGCACAGCCCAACGGTCGTCGGCTCGCGGTAGCACATCAGCTCGCACAGCTCAAAACCGCCTTTATTCGGTCGCCATGTATCCTCAAGCCACCCTGCCGCAAGCCTACTCCCCCATCCGCATACCTATCCCTCAACTCTTGCTGCCTGAAAGATACGAAACCCTGCCCGTCGAATTGGCCCCTGGACTCGATATCCCGATGTTCGGCCTACCAACGATTGACAATGTAGGAGCCTATCTTTACACACCCCCAAAACCAATCTCCGACGCAGTACGCGGCGAACGGAAACTCAATTCGCCACCCGTCGGAGCGGAATCGCTCTACACAAACAAGGTCGATAAAGGTACAGCGCCTCGTCCTATAAAAGATACGCTATAAGGTATTGACAGCCCCCGCCTTCTGGCCTACTTTCTCCCGTCTTTGACCAAAAAAGGAATTTGTTTAT
>CAZTEK010000067.1:0-7412 GCA_964612095.1 uncultured Verrucomicrobiota bacterium | reverse complement strand
AGGCTTTTGCTACACGGACTAAAACTTCTTTGCGAATTCGCTTCGCCTGATTGTCATACCGGTTCATGGCGTCTTCCGGTATGAACTGGCTTCATAAGCCGCAATCGCGGCCGACAATTGAGTGCGCAGGTTTTGAAGCCGCGTGCTATCCGACGGATGCGTGGAAAAAATACTGGAAGCAGGATCGCTACCGGTTCGCCTCTGCGCGGCACGCTCCCATATCCGTAGGGCCGCACGCGGATCATACCCCGCTTTCGCCATATACATCAGACCAACGGAATCCGCCTCAATTTCATCCTGCCGCGAATACCGCGTCACCCAAACTCCGTTATACAGCACAAAGGCTCCGCTCAACGCCTGTGCAATATCAGGCCGATCTTTTGCCTGCGCCACGACCGCACCGCCCATAAACATTAAACTAGGCAGCATCTGGCGAGTCATCGCCTCCGTAGAATGACGGCAATTAACGTGAGCGATTTCGTGCGCCAGCACGGCGGCGAGTTCATCGTCGTCTTTCACCAGGCCATCCTTCGTATTCCACAATCCTTCGTAAACCATAATTTTACCGCCGGGCGCGGCCATGGCATTAACCACGTTCGTCTGAATCAGCGCGACTTCATACGGCAGATCCGGCAAAGCAGAAACGGATTTAATGCGCCGCACCATCTCTTTAAGTTGCGCCACGCGCGCCGCGTCAGCATTCACCGGCACGCCGCGCTGCTTCATTTCCGTCAGTGTTTCACTGTAAACCTGCGAACCGACTTCCACGTCCTTCTGAACGGAATAAAAGTTCCGCGTTTGCTTGCCGGTCACCGGATCAATGGTCGAACATCCGGAAAGCAACAACCCCACACTGACAATTCCCAATAAAAATATTTTTTTCATAACACCTCAGAAATTAGATTCAATCATTGGACGGTAAACCAGTTCATGCACCACCACGTCGTCCGGCGCATTGATGCAATGAACGATCATCTGCGCAGCGGATTCCGGTTTCATGTAATCAAGCCGTTCCTCCGGACGGAAATCGGTATCCGTTCCGCCGGGATAAACGCCGGTCACCTTCACATTCACTAGCCGAGCCTCTTTGATCAGACATTGTGTAAAACCATGCAACGCATATTTGAGTGAGCAATAGGTCGAATAGTTCGGAGCACTGGTGCGAGCGATTGTGCTGACTACATTGAGGATGTGTCCGCTCTTGCGCGCGCCCATTTCTTTGAGTGCCTCACGACAGAGTAAAAAAGAAGCACGGAAATTAACCGCGTACGATGCATCCATCCGCGCCACATCCACTTCAATAATCGGCTCTTTGCCGGGATTGAACCCGGCGTTATTGATCAGCACATCAATCAATCCGAGAGTTTTTTTCGCCGTCGCATACAAAGCAACTACTGCGTCTGAATCGGACAAATCGCAAACTGCGCCAAAGCAACCGGTTTCTTTCTTCAATGCATTCAGCAACTGCAGATCGCGACCGGTGGCAAAAACCGTAAATCCCTGCGCACAGAGCTGTTTTGTCACCTCGCGCCCGATCCCCCTCGTCGCCCCTGTAATCAAAACCGTTTTCTTCACCATTCACTCCCCGCGTTACGGTCGGAAAATCCGCAGTTTCAAGTCCTGAATCGGCTTGAAATGCTTTGCATTACCAGAACAGAGTGTCAGATTATTTTCTGCTGCGGTTGCAGCAATAATCGCATCCCCAGTTCTGACCCCGTGCGACAGTGAAAATTCTTCAATGTAAATGGCCGCCCGATGGCCTATATTTTCTGTCAGCGACAGAGTTTGAAATCCGAAATCCTTCAAAAACTGCTTAATCACATCCTGCTGACGCCGGTTCTCAGCACACTGAAGAAGCTCCATATACGTTTGCACCGAAATCAGCCGCTCCTCCTCCCTATCCACCAGATCCGCAGCCTTTGTATTGCCGCGCTGAACCCAGATCAGAATGTCCGTATCAAAGATCACGGTAACGTCCCCCGCGAAGCTGGGCCATTTCTTCATCAACCGACACGGACGATTTACCCATGTTGAAAAACGGGTGATCTTTTACCTTCATGCTGACAGAACCGGATTGCGACCTCAGTACACCCCGGGTTTTCCCGTGATAAAGAATTTCCACCGACTCATTACGAGCCAGTGCCTTCAATATATCATTCATTCGGTAGCGTAAATCCACAACGGTTGCCTGCATGGGTCCCCCTTTAATCTGTATAGACCCTATATACATTTTAAGAGAGAAGAGGTCAAGCCCCTCCGGATCGGTCAGATGACCGGCAGTTCAAGCTGATCAAACTGAGACAGAAAAGCCTTCATCCGTGCGGCGATTTTCGCGACGCCGCCGTCTTCTTCACTTTCAATGTTTAGCGGCAGCACGGGATCGTGTAGCGATTTACGCAGTAGCGCCCAGCCATTACCATGCGCCGCATCGCACGTGGCGTGAACCCCTTCAAAATTATTCGGCGTAAGCGACCAGCCCGGCTCTTGCTCGACAAACTTTGTGAAAGCATCGAGCACCTGCCCGCCATACGCGCCGAAATCTTCAACCTTGATCTTCGCACGAAATTCGCGAGCTTCAGCCGGTTCGGGCACACCGGCCAGCAGTTCGTCCACCGAACCTTTACCGTTGGCATGAAGTTGCGCAACTTTGATCAGCACTTTGGCAATCTGGTAGGCGCCATCGTCGAGAAAATAGTTTTCTTTCAGTGCGCCATGCCCAGAGGTTTCCATCGCCAGCCACGAATCCTTGCCTTCTTTATTCAGCCGGATCGATTCGTTGATCACATTCTTATAGCCGCGTTTGAAGCGGTGGTGAACGCCTCCCAGTTTTTCTTCAATCCAATATTTCAGACCCGTCGAAGTCACCGAGTCCGTGACAATCACGGTGCCGGGATGTTCTTCGAGCACGATCGAAGCCATCAGCGCGATAAAACGATTCCGGTTAATCGGCTTACCGTTCTTATCCACCGCGCCAGCACGATCCACATCTGTGTCAAAAATAATACCGAGGTCTGCGCCGTTTTTTCCCACCGCATCAATAATGGCATCCATCGCCGCTTTCTCTTCCGGATTCGGAACGTGATTCGGAAACCGACCGTCCGGATCAAGGAACTGGCTGCCTTTGGTGTTTGCGCCCAACGGCTTCAACACCTTATCCACAAAAAATCCGCCCGCGCCGTTACCGGCATCAACGACAATCTTCAATCCAGCCAGCGGCTTATCGCCCAGCCCGGCGCCCTTGCGAATCGTCGCAACCAACGCGGCGGAGTAGTCGTCCATCAAATTAATCTTGGTTGCCTTCTTGCCGCCCTTGGCATCAAACAGGCCGGTTTCCGTCGCGACGGTCAAAATCTTTTTGATGTCGGCTTTTTCGAGGCCGCCGTCACGCGTGAAAAATTTAAGACCGTTGCGATTAAACGGCAGGTGGCTGGCGGTCAGCATGATCGAGCCGTCGTAGGCATGATTTTCAAAAACCGTCGCCATAAACATGGCCGGAGTTGAAGAAAGCCCGCTATCCGCCGTCACGCACCCTGCTTTTACCAAACCTTGGAAAACCGCTATCTTAATTTTTTCGGCAGAAAGCCGCGAATCGTGCCCAACAGCGATTTTTAACTGATCGGCCGGAACGCCTTTCTTTTCCGCCAGCCATTGCGCAAACGCATAGCCGATCGGACGTACAATTTCGGGCGTCAGCGTGACCGGCTCGCCGAGTACACCCTCCAGCGCCACGCCGCGAACATCACTGCCGTTTTGAAGTTTAAACCATGTCTGTTCCATTGAAATACTCCTTTAGAAAAACTGCCCGCGAATAAACACAAATCAGCACGAATTTCCAAGCTTTGGAAACCGCAAAATAAACTGGTTTCTTTATCCGCCGCGCAACCCCGTTCTTCGCGACTTTGCGGTTCACCGTGAAGGTTCACCATGAACGGTCATTATCCCTTTCTGGTTTCTGCGATTTTTATACGAATATTTATGATGTACTGAGTACTAGAGCAATTCACGGTTGAAACGTCATACTACCCACCCCGTCTGTGACTTCGTCCCAGCACCCTCCCGTGGAGGGAACTTTAACAATCCCTCCTTCGGAGGGGTGCCCGAAGGGCGGGGCGGGTTTGACATCACGATGTTTCAATCGTTATCTCCTCGAATTCTCTGTTGATTGCGTCATGCCAGAGACTCAACTGCAGCCCGCTCAATCGCGAGCCCCTTGTGGTAGCGCTCGAAAAATTGTTCAAAGCCGACCACATCTTTTGGATCGGGCAGGACGGCTTCACCCATGCTTTTGGAAAAAACCTGTTTTAGGAATTTCGGTAGGAACTCGTCGCGGTTCTCTCGAATCATAAAGGATGCGAGAAGCGCGATCCCCCACGCGCCGCCTTCACCGGCGGTTTCGAGAACCGAGACGGGCGCCCCCGTGGCCGCCGCCATAATTCGCTGTCCCACTTTCGCTGTTTTGAAAAAGCCGCCATGACCGCAGATTTTATCCACCTCAACGCCCTCTTCATCCATCAGGACATTCAATCCGGCGCGCAGAGCGCACAGCGCCGTGAACAGATGAGCGCGCATGAAATTGGCTAAGGTGAAGTTGCTGTCCGACGATCGGGCGAAAAGAGGCCGCCCTTCGCTGAAGCCGGTCATATGTTCACCGGAAATATAGCCGTAGGACAGAAGCCCTCCGCAGTCCGGATCTCCCTCCAGAGCCAGCCCCAGCAGCTTGTCGTAAAGATCCGCAGTGGACACTTCCGCACCCAGCACCTCCGCCGCCTGACCGAAAAGACTGATCCAGGCGTCATAGTCCGACGTGCAGTTATTAGAGTGGGCCATCCCGACCAGTTTTCCATCCGGCGTCGTAACCAGATCAATTTCATGATGCGCCCTTGAAAGTTCCCTCTCGAGTACGAGCATCACGAAAACCGACGTGCCTGCCGAAACATTCCCTGTACGCGTCTCAACACTGTTGGTGGCGACCATGCCGGTTCCGGCATCACCTTCGGGGGGACAGAGCAGAATGCCCGCCTCCAGATTACCCGCAGGATCGAGCAGAAGAGCGCCTTCTGCCGTCAGTGCACCCGCCCGTTCCCCGGCGACTAAAACCTGTGGAAGAAGATCCTTCAGTTTCCAGCCGAAGCCCTTGTTCTGGATCTGAGCATCGAACTTATCGGTCAGCGTGGCGTTGTAATCCTGTGTCTTGATATCAATAGGAAACATTCCGGACGCCTCGCCAATACCCATCACCTGCTGTCCCGTCAGCTTCCAGTGGACATAACCGGCCAGAGTCGTCATGTGCGCAATGCGGCTCACATGCTCCTCTTTGTTAAGGATCGACTGGTAGAGGTGGGCAATGCTCCAGCGTTGCGGAACCGGATAGTTGAAAAGCTCCGTGAGATCCTCCGAAGCCTGCCCTGTCATATTGTTCCGCCATGTTCGAAAAGGCACCAGCTGGTTGCCTTCGGCATCGAAAACCAAATAGCCGTGCATCATGCCGCTGATGCCAATGGCTTTCACCTTCTTCAGAGCAACACCATACCGCTCCTCCACATTTTTCTGAAGACCGGCAAAGCTTGACTGAAGCCCCGTCCATACCTCATCCAACGGATAGGTCCAGACCCCGTCTTTGAGCGTATTTTCCCACCCGTGCCCTCCTGATGCAATCGGTGAGTTGTCCGCATCAATCAGAACCGCCTTGATGCGTGTGGATCCCATTTCGATGCCGAGTACGGCTTGCCCGCTCCGAATCAGTTCCGCGATCCGCGAAACACGGTTGTCTTTCATTGCTCGTTCCGTCCCTCTTTAATTAGCTGTCTACGAATACAAACGCCGTTCGCGGCGCACGATTGATTAATGTTTGAAATGGCGCATGCCGGTGAAGGCCATCGCGATGCCGTATTTATCGCAGGCGGCGATCACTTCATCGTCGCGGATTGACCCGCCGGGCTGAACGATAAAGCGCGCGCCGACGGCGTGGGCTTCGTCGATACTGTCAGCAAACGGGAAGAACGCTTCGGAAACGAACACGCAGTTGCCGATGGTTGTGGCGATTTCCGCATCGGTGATTTTTGGATTCTGAAGTTTCAGATTTTCAATCGCTTTCGGAACGGCCAACTTGCGCAACGAATCAACGCGGTTCGGCTGACCGGCGCCCATACCGAGCACACGGAACTGCCCGGCCTTGTATTCCTGCACCACCATGATGGCGTTGGACTTGGTGTGCTTAGCGGCAGCAATACCGAATTCGGCCAATGCCCGCTTGGACTGATCGAACGCGGCCTGCGAAACCACCGTCCATTCGGCAATCGCATCCGTATCGACATCCTGCACCAGAATGCCGCCGTTAATATCTTTGATCATTTTGCGCGGCGCGGCTTTGGACATCGGCTGGCGCAATTTAAGCAGGCGGATATTTTTGCTCTTGGCCTTCAGCAGTTCGAGCGCGGCGGGTTCGAAATCCGGCGCGATCAGCGCTTCGATAAAGCGGCCTTTCAAAAGTTCGGCGGTGGCCATATCCACTTTCTGCGTCACCGCAATGACGGAGCCAAAAGCAGATACCGGATCGCCATTCCACGCGGCTTCGAACGCTTCAGCCAGCGTCGCGCCGGTGGCGAAACCACATGGATTTGTGTGTTTAATAACCGCCACGCCCGGCTTGCCGGACAATTCTTTGACGGCTTCGAGCGCGCCTTCGCCGTCCACATAGTTGTTGTAGCTCATTTCCTTACCGTGCAACACATCGGTGTGAGCGATGCAGGCTTCAGCGGCAGTGGCATCGGTGTAGAGCCACGCCTTCTGGTGCGAGTTTTCGCCGTAGCGCAGTTCGACGCCGTTACCGGCGGTTTTAACAAACGGACGCGGCGCGGCAGTTTTCATCTGTCCGGCGAGATATCCGGCAATCGTGGCGTCATAGGCCGCCGTGCGAGCGAACACTTTCTGGCCGAGCTCGAAACGAAGTTCTTCGGTTGTCCCGCCGCCGTTGGCATCCATGGATTCAAGAACACGGGCGTAGTCGGACGGATCGGTAATCACGGTGACAAACTTCATGTTCTTCGCGGCGGAACGGATCATCGTCGGCCCGCCGATATCGATCTGCTCAATCGCTTCATGTAGCGGAACGCCGGCTTTAGCGATTGTGGCTTCAAACGGGTAAAGATTGACGCAAACGAGATCAATCGGCTGGAGGCCGTGCGCTTTCATTGTTGCCATGTGCTCTTCACTGTCGCGCAGATGAAGCAGACCAGCGTGAACTTGCGGTGTCAGCGTCTTCACGCGGCCGTCGAGCATTTCCGGGAAACCGGTAAATTCGGAAACATCTTTCACTTTTATGCCGGCGTCGCGCAGCGCCTTGGCGGTTCCGCCGGTCGAAAGCAGTTCGACACCGCGCGCCGACAACGCCTTGGCAAAATCAACAATTCCAG
>CAZTEK010000066.1:1413-7444 GCA_964612095.1 uncultured Verrucomicrobiota bacterium | reverse complement strand
AATATGAGTCATGAATTGCGCACGCCACTTAATGCCATTATTGGACTCACCGAATTGTTGCAAGATTCAACGCTGGATGATGAACAGCTCGATTTCATCAAAACAATTGGTGCCAGTGGCGATGCCATGTTAACCCTCGTGACGGATCTCATTGATCTTTCCAGAATTGAGATGGGTAAGTTGGATATTAAAAAAGAAGCTTATGCGATTCGTGAAGTGATTGAAAAAGCCAGGGCGTTGCTTTCACCGCTGGCGGCAAAAAATGGCTTGGAGTTGACCTGCACCGTTGAAGAAACCGTCCCTGCACAAATCATTGGCGATTCATCCCGTTTATCGCAGGTGCTGATCAATCTGCTTAACAACGCAATTAAATTTACAGACAAAGGATTTGTTCGCCTGACGGTGCGTGGGCGGTTAACACCTGCCGGAAGTCAGTATGTTGACTTTTCTGTTCAAGACAGCGGTGAGGGGATGGATGATACTACGCAAAAGAAGATTTTTAAACCGTTCCAGCAAGGTGATAATTCCAGTACCCGCGTGCACGGTGGTGCGGGGCTTGGGTTGGCGATTTCGAAAAATCTGGTTGAAATGATGGGCGGCACCATTCATGTCGAGAGCCATAAAGGACAAGGCTCTGTTTTTAGTTTTTATATTTTGGATCAGGCCGAGCCGAAAACCGTAGTTTCGGCGAATGTCGTCCGCGAACAATGGAATGGGCAGTGCATCTGTGTCTGGGGAGACGACCTGCTTGACATGCGCAACGCGGAAAGTCTGCTGGAGCGGTGCGGAATTTTGCCCCGCTATGCCGAAAGCGCAGATGCAATCATTGAGCGATTGACCAAAGAGGCTAAAGCTGACGCGGTGCTGTGCAATCTCGATATGCCGGGTCTGGCTGAGCGGCTTATTGAATTTCGCAAACTGCAGCCTGATGTTCCGTGGATTGGTTTCACCAATTGGGCTGTCCCGATTGACGATCAAATCAAAAACTGCTTTTCCGTTTTCATTGATCGTCCTCTTCGATCGGAACAGCTGTATGGAGCACTCATGCAGCTTGCGGAGTCAAAAACGTGAAGAGGTTTTCATCGAGTGATAGTGACGCCCAAGTTCGGTTACGAACCGCTGGGGTTTTCATTTTCATTTTGCTTATTCTGGCTGTTGGTCTCAGCACTGCTGGATATCTTTATTATAATAATTACGTTAAGACCTACAACAGCGTGGCTTACCAGCAACTTTTGACTATTGCAGAACTGAAAACGGGCCAACTGGTGCAGTATCGCAAAGAGCGACTGGAGGATGGCAACATTTTTTTTAAGAATGCTTCGTTCGCCTCCTTAGTGCGGCGGTTCTTTGAGCAACCTGCCGATGTAGAGGTGTCGCGCCAACTGGTCGATTGGATGGGTGGCTATTTAGTACTCAAAGATTGTAATCAGATTCAATTGTTGGATGTGCAGGGTATTACACGTTGGGCTCTACCCGCCCATTCAGATCCGGTTCCATCTCAGGTCGCTCAAGGCATTTCTGATGTTTTGCAGTCGGGGCAGATGACCCTGTTGGACTTTTATCGGAATGAAAATGACCAGCGTATCTATCTGTCGGTATTGGTTCCGATTTTTGATGAATCGGATACAAATCGGCCGCTGGGCGTACTGGACATGCGAATCGATCCATCCGTTCATTTTTATCCATTAATCAAGAAATGGCCCGTACCCAGTGAAACGGCCGAGACACTACTGGTTCGCCGGGAAGGGAATGAAGTTGTTTTTTTGAATGAGCTCCGGTTTCAGACGAATGCGGCACTGAATTTACGGGTTTCCGTCAAAAATACCATCAGGCCCTCTGTGATGGCGGTTTTTGGGGGGGAAGGCATTGTGCAAGGTATTGACTACCGAGGCGTTCCCGTTCTTTCCGCAGTGCGTGCTATTCCAAACTCACCTTGGTTTATGGTGGCACGGCAAGATAAGGCTGAAATACAAGCACCGGTGCGGTCACGTCTGGTGCAAACCGTCTTTCTGTTTGGTTCTTTATTCTTTGGTGGAATGGCTTTTGTGGGCATATTCTGGCGGCAACAGCGTGTTGGATTTTATCGGGAGAAAGCGAAGTCGTCAGAAGCGTTGTACGAGGCCAACGAAATCCTTCATATTGCCATGAATCAGAGTTCAGCGGGTATTGCCATTGCTGATGCGCCAGATGGGAAATTGCGATATGTGAACGAGGCGGGACTGCTGATAGGAGGAAGCAGTCGTGAGCAACTGGTTGATGGTATCGGGATCGATCAGTATGTTGCCAGCTGGAAGCTTTTTAATTTGGATGGAACGGTAATGTCTGCTGAACAGGTGCCGCTGGCGCGTGCCCTCAAGTATGGTGAAGCAAACAGTTGTGAATTTATTATCCGGCGCGGAGAGCACGACGATCGATTTGTTTTGGCCAAGGCGAAGCCTATCACGAATGCACTGGGAAAGATTACCGCTGGTATTGTGGTCTTTTTGGATGTTACAGAACAAAAAGAAACCACGCTTAAATTAGTGGAGACCATGGAACATCTGAAAGTTTCCAACCGTGATCTCGAACAGTTTGCCTACATCGCCTCGCACGACTTGCAGGAACCGCTTCGCATGGTGGCTAACTACATGCAACTCATTGAACGAAGATATAAAGACAATCTCGATCAGGATGCCAAAGATTTTATCGGCTTTGCGGTGGACGGTGCGGTGCGCATGCAACAGTTGATCGACTCTTTGCTGGACTATTCGCGCCTCCAGACCCGCAATAAACCGTTTGAGTCGGTTGATTTGGATAAAGTTCTTCAGCGGGTTTTGCGCGATCTGGAAGGACGTGTGCTCGAAACTGGGGCGAAAATCACATCCGGTCGGCTTCCGCAGATCCGGGGCGACGGCGTGCAACTCGGGATGGTCTTTCAGAATCTCATCAGCAATGCGCTTAAATTTAAAGGCGCGGCGCTGCCGGAAATTCATGTTTCCGCCGAAGAGTTTTCCACTCATTGGAAAATCACGGTGCGCGACAACGGCATCGGGATCGCGCCGGAACATCAGGAGCGAATCTTTAAAATTTTTCAGCGATTGCATAGTCGGGCGGAATATTCCGGAACCGGCATTGGGTTGGCTGTTTGCAGACGAGTTATTGAGACACACGGCGGCGAAACTGGTGTAGAGTCTGAGGTCGAAAAAGGAAGTGTGTTCTGGTTTACACTTCCTAAAAAAGGAGAAAGGTAGTCATGGCCATATTTAGATCGATTGAAATATTGTTGGTTGAGGATAATCCTGGCGATGTTCGTCTTACGCAAGAGGCGCTGAAGGAAAATAAGATCCGGAATAATCTGCATGTAGCCAAAGATGGGGTCGAGGCCATGAATTTTCTCCGTAAAATTAATGAATATAAAGATGCACCGCGGCCTGATCTGGTTCTTCTCGATCTGAATCTGCCAAAGAAAGATGGCCGCGAAGTGCTGACCGAAATCAAAACCGACGAAAAATTGCGCTCGATCCCGGTAGTGATTCTGACCACCTCCGATGCCGAAGATGATGTGGCCCGAGCCTATCAGCACTACGCCAATTGCTATATTCGTAAACCGATCGACCTTAACCGCTTCATCGAAGTGGTCAAAATCATTGAAAACTTCTGGCTCTCCATCGTAGAACTTCCGCCGAATAACTGAACATTTAAGGCAGAAAGCGAGCGAAGACACTTACTCTACGTCGAAGAAACTCGGCGACCAATCCAGTCTAAAAACTCAGAATGGCCGCCTTCAATCGGCAGAACGACGATACAGGGGCATTCGTAGGAGTGGAGTTTTTTAATTCGCGCGGTCAACGAATTGGTTTTTTCTTCCGTGGTTTTTAGAATCAACACCGCTTCATTTTCGCAGCATAATTTTCCTTCCCAGTGGAAGATTGAGGTGACGCCGTCCAGAATGTTGGCACAGGCCGCCAGCCGTTCTGTCACGACAGTCTCCGCCATGCGGATGGCTTCATCAGAACTCGCAGTTGTTACGTAGATAAGTTTTGTTTTCATTCATTCTTCCAACCACCGGAAAAAAGTAACTGATTTGCCTCTTTGGGTCCCCACGAGCCGGGCGTATAGATAATCGGCTCGTTTTCGGTTGCGTTGGCAACGATGGTGTCGATGACTTCCCACTCGGCTTCCACTTCATCGGAGTGGGTGAATAGTGTGGAATCGCCGCGCAAGGCGTCGAGCAATAGCCGTTCATAAGCTTCGGGTAACCCTTTATTCCATTTGCCAGCGTAGGAGAAGTCCATATTCACGCTCTCAACCACCAGTTGCATGCTTGGACGTTTGGCTGAAACCTGCAAAAAGATCCCTTCGTCGGGCTGGATGCGGAAGGTCAGGACGTTGGGTTTTACACCGGTTAGGTCGCAAATGTCACCTTTACAGGCGACGTGTTGGAAGAGTGCAAGGGGCGGTGTTTTAAACTGTACGGCAATTTCCGTCGTTTTTTTTGCCAGCCGCTTGCCGGTACGTAAGTAGATCGGTACGCCCGCCCAACGCCAGTTGTTTATTTCCATTCTCAGCGCGGCGAAGGTTTCGGTTTTTGATTTTGGATTCACCCGATCTTCTTCACGGAAAGCAATGGTTTTTTCGTTGCCGGCGTACTGCCCGAAACACACGGCTGGCTGGTGTTTCGTCGCATTGGATAAATGCAAAGCGCGTAATATTTTCATCTTTTCATTGCGGATGGAACGCGCTTCAAGACCGTCCGGCGGCTCCATCGTCACCAGACAAAGCAACTGGAAGAGATGGTTAACCACCATATCGCGCAAGGCACCGTATTCGTCGTAGAATGCGCCACGTCCGCTTTCCATGCCGACCGTTTCGGCGGCGGTGATCTGGATGTGATCTACGTAGGTACGGTTGAAGACCGGTTCAAAAATGGTGTTAGCAAAGCGGAAGGAAAGAATGTTCTGCACGGTCTCTTTTCCGAGATAGTGGTCAATGCGATAAATCTGTGTTTCATCTAAGTGGCCGAGCAGGGCCCGATTTAATGCTTTTGCGCTTTGCAGATTACGTCCGAACGGTTTTTCCACCACGACCCTCGTCCAAGGTCTGGAATGTGGCGGGGTAATCAGTCTGGCCATTTGGATATTATTTACGGTGGAGTCGATCAAATCCGGTGTTATGGAAAGGTAAAAAAGACGGTTGGCTGGCAGGGCGCCTGTATCAAATTTTTCTTTCAGTCCGGCATAAGCCACTGGATCAGAGAGGTCGCCGCGGTGATAACAAAGGTGCGAGCAGAAGTCTTTGAGTGATTTTTCATTGATGGGTGTGCGGCTATGCTCGCGCAGGGCTTCTTCCATTAGCTTGCAAAAGCTTAGGTTGTCGTAGTCGCGCCGAGCAAAACCGACGATTACGAAATCTTTTGTCAGAGTCCCATCGTTAAAGAGGGTATACAGTGCGGGCATTAGTTTTCGACGGGTCAGGTCGCCCGTTGCGCCAAAAATTACAAAAGTCACCGGATCTTCAATGTGGACTTCAAGGGTGGACATGTGGGCAGTCTCCGTTCTGATTGCGTCGAGTATTGAGTATTTAAAATATTTCTTCAAGTGAAGCGTAATACGTAATGTATAGCCTCAATGGTGTTCTAGCGTTTAGTTACGGATTACTTATGACTCTGCCGTTTCCAAACTTGCGGTGGATTGTCTAACCAGTTAGGGTATAGGTCATTTATGAAAATTCTGACCCGCTATCTTTTGAAAAGCCTGCTTGTTCCGTTGCTGTACTGCCTACTCAGCTTCACGTTGCTTTTCATTATTAACGACCTTTTTGACAATTTTAGTGATTTTCTTGAGAACGAAATTCGCCCGTTCGAAATATTTTACTATTACAGTCAGGTTCTGCCGCCCATTACTGTACGTATTTTGCCCGTTTGCCTGCTGCTGGCTATGCTTTACAGCCTTTCCCGTCTCACCCGCTATAGCGAAATCACCGCCATGCGTGCGGGTGGGGTTAGCATCTACCGTATTGTTATTCCTTTTATCGGAGTCGGCCTTATAGCCAG
>CAZTEK010000066.1:0-1313 GCA_964612095.1 uncultured Verrucomicrobiota bacterium | reverse complement strand
AAAATACCATGCCGAAAAGGCGCTCTGGCTTGATGGTCGCTGGTGGTTTATGGATCTCACAATCCAATCCTATAAAGAAAATGGCGATCTCGCTGGGCCGCCTGAAATTGTTCTCCAAAAAGAAATGCGTGATTTAAGCGAAACTCCGCAGACTTTTATGGCCGAGATTAAAGATCCTGAGTATCTTTCATCGCATGAAATGCGCCATTATCTGCGCTCTAAAAAAGATATCTCCAGCAATACCCGAGCACGTCTAATGGTCGATTACTATAGTCGGTTGTCCGCGCCTTTCACCTGTCTTATCGTCACGCTTATTGGTGTGCCGATTGGTGCACACACCGGACGTCGCGGAACCTTTGCCGGGATCATGGTCGCCATGAGTCTGTTTTTTTGTTTCTACATTCTCCAGCTTATTGCCCAAGCACTCGGCAAGCAGGAAATCATTCCCGCCGTTCTTGGTGGATGTCTTCCTCTCCTTGTGTTTGGCATGGCGAGTCCGCTGTTTATTCACCGGATGAGGTAGGGATTAGGTTTAGTTGAATGAGTGAAACAATCGCCAAACCTTTAGTCGATGTCTGTGGTCTTGAAGTCCACTTCGGTTCCATCACGAATCCCGTTCGTGCGGTGAATGGTGTGAATTTTCAAATTTTTCCTAGGGAAATCGTCGCCTTGGTCGGCGAAAGCGGTAGCGGCAAAAGTATCAGTGCACTTTCGCTGGCACGATTAGTGCCCGAACCGGCCGGGCGGATTGTTAGTGGAAAAATAATTTTCCAAGGATTGGAAACATTAACACTTAAACCTTCCGAACTTCGGAAACTTCGTGGTGCACGCATAGCCTATATCTTTCAGGAACCGGCGACTTCACTCAATCCCGTCTACACCATTGGCTGGCAGATCGGCGAGGCCATCCGCCTTCATCGTAAAGGCGTTGACGTCAAGGCAGAGGTTGAAAAACTGCTCGCCGACGTTGGACTGCCCGATCCGGCGCGCACGGCTAAAACCTATCCGCATGAACTTTCCGGCGGCATGCAACAACGCGCTATGATCGCTATGGCGCTTGCCTGCAATCCCGAGCTGCTGGTTGCCGATGAACCGACCACGGCGCTTGACGTTACGGTCCAAAAACAAATCCTCGACCTACTCGTTGAACTGCGCGAAAAACGCGGTCTTTCCATTCTACTGATCACACACAACCTCGGCATTGTCGCCAACATCGCCGACCGTGTTTATGTAATGAATAATGGCAAAATTGTTGAATCTGGCGTAACAAAAACCGTCCTGCGTACGCCGCAACACGACTACACCAAAAAACT
>CAZTEK010000065.1:0-7468 GCA_964612095.1 uncultured Verrucomicrobiota bacterium | reverse complement strand
CGCTCCTTCGTCGACATCCCGCCACCATCATTCAGCTGGCCGCGACTTTCGGCACGACCCCAGCTTCCATGGTTTCCTTATTGACCGATCCCCAAATACAAACAGAACCGCGTGGAGGAGAGATTTACTATACCGTACCGCCTAATGAATAATCCGCATGATGCGGTCGTAAAAACGATAAACGGTAATTGGGTCTATCATTTAATGATTTTAATGCGGGTGAATTTATCAAAACCCCGTGCACCATTCTTTACGGATTCCCTTCGTCACAGAGCCTCTGCTTGCGGCGTGCGCCCCGAAATCCCGCAAAAAAGACGGCCCGTAGAAATGAATCCCGTAAAAAGGACTTGCAGTCGTGTCCCCCATATGGTTAAAAGGCCAGCTCTTTTAGCAAGGACTAGGAAAAAATGAAAAAAGAAATTCATCCTGAATATATTGATGCAGAAGTTTCATGTGCCTGCGGCAGCGTACTGAAAACACGTTCAACCGTTGGAAAAATGCACGTAACTCTCTGTTCCGCCTGTCACCCGTTTTTCACGGGCTCGGCAAAATTAGTAGATACCGAAGGGCGTGTAGATCGCTTCCGCAAACGCTACGGCAAGTAACGGTGCACGTTTCCGGCCGGACTCTACTTTCAGAGCCCGGCCTTTTTGTGTCCAGTCATGATCAACAAAGCCTATTTGGAAAATCTGCACCGCCGCATCTCCGGGCTCGAAACGGAAATGTCTGCGCCGGGCGTTGCTGCTAATCCCCAGAAAATGCAGGCTTTGATGCACGACTACTCGCATCAAAAAAGAATTGCAGTTGCCGCGGACCATTTTATTAAACTGCAAGAAGCGGCCGCCGAAAGCCGCGCCATGCTCGCAGATGCTTCTACGGACTCCGAATTGCGCGAAATGGCTGCAACCGAATTGGCTGAGGTGGAAGCCCAGTTGCCGGCGGCTGAAATTGCAGTGAAAGTAGCTCTGCTGCCACCCGAACCTTCCGACTCTAAAAATGTGATCATGGAAATCCGCGCAGGCACCGGCGGAGACGAGGCCGCGCTTTTTGCCGGCGATCTTTACCGCATGTACAGCCGTTACGCTGAGAATAATGGACTTAAACTTTCTGTTATAGATGTAAGCCCTTCTGAAACAGGCGGATATAAAGAAGTTGTTTTTTCGGTCGAAGGCGAAATGGTTTATAAAAAGCTGAAATATGAAAGCGGAACACACCGTGTACAACGCGTTCCAGCGACCGAAACCCAAGGTCGCATTCATACGTCTGCCGCTACCGTTGCGGTACTGGCCGAAGCTGAAGATGTAGACATTGAAATTAGAAATGAAGATTTAAGAATAGACACCTACCGCTCCAGCGGATCCGGCGGTCAGCACGTCAACACAACCGATTCAGCCATCCGGATCACCCACATTCCAACCGGCGTAGTGGTTCAGTGCCAAGACGAACGGTCCCAACATAAAAACAAAGCCAAGGCCATGCGGGTTTTACGCTCCAAACTGTATGAGGCGCGCCAACAGCAAATCGAAGCCGAACAATCTGCGGCCCGGCGGTCACAGGTCGGATCTGGCGACCGCAGTGAAAAAATACGCACCTATAACTATCCGCAAAACCGTTTAAGCGATCACCGAATAAACCTTACGCTCTATAAACTCGACCGCGTTATGGAAGGCGATCTAGCCGACGTTTTTAATGCACTTTATGAGCACGATATTGGCCTTAAAATCAAGGCTCACACAGACAAAACGGCCCAGGGCTAATTCTATAAAACCCGGTGTTTTTATTAAAAATAACCTTTTTTTTACTTACTTTTGACGTTTTTTATTAAAAAAAGCATCTATTTGTAAAAAATAGCCAACCAAACCGTTTGCCCTTGTTCTGCTGTTTTTTCAACTCGATGCGGAGTTCCTGCCGGAATGTTTAAATAGTCGCCGGGAACTAAATCTAATACCCGATCCTCCAGCCTGAGTTGCGCAGAGCCCGTCAACAATAGAATCCACTCACTTTCCGGCTGTTCATACCAAAATCCCGCAGGTGACGCCTGCCCGAACGATACAATCCGTTCTATGCGCACCTGATCAGTCAAAAGCAACTCAGTAAAAATTTCCTGCGCCGCATGCTTCGGTATTTGTTCGAACAAATTTGTTTTCATACTGAAAGGATAACAGGATTAACCAATATAGGGGAAAATAACGTTTCTGTTTTAAATCCAGCGAATCCTGTTATTCTATCAACACATTTCCGACTATTGGAAAAAGGAACGGATTCTAATGCACTTAAATATGCAATATGATGTCATCGTTGTAGGCGGCGGCCACGCGGGTTGCGAGGCGGCATTGGCCGCGGCGCGTCTTGGAGCCAGCACGCTTCTTTTAAGTATAGATAAGAATTTTATAGGCAAACTATCCTGCAACCCATCGATTGGAGGAATTGCTAAGTCTCACATTACAAGAGAATTAGATGCATTAGGTGGAGAACAGGCACGCAACACGGACTATACCGGAATTCAATTCCGTACGCTCAATACCCGTAAAGGACCCGCCGTTCAAGCCTTCCGCGCCCAATGCGATAAAAATTTATACCCGGCTCGAATGCAGGCCGTCCTGTCGCTGCAAAAAAATCTAACGATCGTTGAAGCCGTTGTCGCCTCGATCTGGCATGAAAACAATCGCCTACACGGAGTTGTTTTAGAATCCGGCGAAAAAATTGCCGGCAAATCGGTCGTGCTGACCTCCGGCACATTTATGCGCGGACGGGTAATGATTGGACAAACCATAATTCGCGAAGGCCGCTGGGGTGAGCGATCGGTTGATGACATCTCCTCTTCACTAAAAAACCTCGGATTTGAACTGGGCCGAATGAAAACGGGCACCCCGCCGAGAATTCATAAGGATTCTATTGATTATTCCGTCATGTCTATTCAGCCAGGTGACGAGCCGCCGCCATTTTTTTCCCGTAAAGCGAAAAAAGAATGGCAGGCGGCAGGAGTCAGGGGTCAGGAAGCAGGTGCAGAAAATGTTCCACGTGGAACGGCGGGAGAAATACTGACTCCCGACCATCGACTCCTGATCCCTGGGCAAAGTTCCACGTGGAACACGTCGGCTTCACTTCGTCCGTGGCCACCCGGAACAGACCAGATGCCATGCTGGCTAACGCATACAACCGAGCAAACGCACCAAATTATTGCCGATAACCTGTCAAAAAGCTCATTATACGGCGGTTTAGTTGAAGGAACCGGCGTACGCTATTGTCCATCGATTGAAGATAAAATCGTGAAATTTCCCCAACGAACCTCGCATCACGTTTTTATTGAGCCTGAAGGCCGCGATAATATCCGGATTTATCCCAATGGAACGTCAAATAGTCTTCCCGAAGAGGTTCAGCTTAAAATGATCCATTCGATTCCTGGACTTGAAAAAGCGGCGTTTATTCGTCCGGCTTACGCCATCGAATACGATTATGCGCCGCCAACCCAGCTTTCCCATACCCTAGAAACTAAAAAGGTTGAAAACCTCTATTTTGCTGGGCAAATCAACGGCACAACAGGGTATGAAGAGGCTGCAGGACAGGGTTTCGTCGCTGGAGTCAATGCCGCCCGTAAGGTTTTAGGGTTTCCAGAATTTATCCTGGGGCGCGACGAAGCCTATATTGGTGTTTTAATCGATGATCTAGTGCTTAAAGGCACCGACGAACCCTATCGTATGTTTACCTCGCGCGCAGAGCATCGCTTAACGCTCCGTCAGGACAATGCGTGGTTTCGACTACACACCCGGGCCAAAGAACTAGGCATTGTTACTGTAGACGATTTGATGGAAACCGAACAGATGCAGATTCAAATAGACGTCGAAATCGAACGCTTACGTAAAAAGTTCCATGCCGGAGCCTCCCTCGCACAGTTACTCTGCCGGCAGGACAGCCACTACGCCAACCTGCCTGGAGAAAAACAACATCTTCCGACGGAAGTGATTGAGCAAGTCGAGATCATCATAAAATATGACGGCTACATCAAACGGGAGCAGGGGCGCATCATGGATTTCCAAACACTGGAAAAACAACGCATTCCGGCTACTTTTGATTATAACATCATCAAAGCGCTCCGATTTGAATCGTGTGAAAAGTTAAATAAAATCAGACCCGAAAATCTTGGCCAGGCTTCGCGTATTTCTGGGGTCAATCCGGCGGATATCAGCATTCTATCGGTATGGCTGAAGACTGGACGTACTTCGTAACGAATAATACGCAATAACTTATTAAGAATAATAATGCGTTATGCACGGGAAAATGTTGCGGCGACGCCGTTAAAAAGACTTTCTACGTGGCTCCTAAAAAATCTTGCTGCAGGTTCGTTGCGGATTACTCCGTTTTCTTGCGCTTTTTCTTTTTCTCTTCTAGGTCTGGACGAGGCCGAGGAACAAATTTGAGATCGATCGGCGCTCCTTCAAGTCCAAAGGCCTTGCGAATTTTATGATCCAAATAACGCTTATAGGATGAAGTTGCCCGTAAGATGTTGTTAACGAACAACTTAACTCGAACCGGCTTGATGCCGGCCTGTGTGGCATAATAAATTTTTAGCGGACGGCCATTAACACTCGGTGGCGGATTTTGTTGCACGGCATCTTGCAAGATCCGGTTGAGAACGCCTGTAGAGAGCTTAATTTGCACTTGATCAGAAATATAATCGATCATCTCTACGGTGCGGCGGATATTATACCCTGATTTCGCTGAAAGAAAAATCAATGGGGCAAAGTCTAGAAATTGCAGTTCTTTTCGTAGTGCCGCCTCATATCTTGTTTGTGTAATTTCTTCCGCTTCAGCTAGATCCCACTTATTTATAGCGAGAATACATCCTTTTTGAGCTTCAATGATTTTGGCAGCCAGTTTTTTGTCCTGTAACTTGGGTCCCTCTGAGGCATCCATCAACAAAACGACTATGTCCGCGGTTTCAATACTTTCTTCAGCGCGCAGGTTGCTGTAGTGCTCAACCGCGCCCGACAGCCGTGTTCGCCGATTAACCCCGGCCGTATCGATCAGCACATAATGTCGTGCATGCGGACCGCTACCGATGGTGAAGGGAATCTCTATGCTATCCCGCGTGGTGCCTGGAATTTCAGATACGATCACGCGCTCGCTGTTTAGTAACCTGTTGATATATGATGATTTACCGGAATTTGGCCGCCCAACTACGGCAACGCGAAGGGGTGTTCTTTTTTCTCTAGGCGTTGCGGCGGGAAGTTTTTCCAGAGCTACTTGCAGTAGGGTGTCTATCCCTCGATTATGTAGCGCAGAAACAGAAAACACCGGAAATCCGAGTTTTTCAAATTCAAGGGCTTGTTCGTCGCGAGCCGACGTGTCTGCTTTATTTGCAGCAATAAATACTGGGCGATTAGCGCGGTGCAGGAGCCGTGCAACTTCTTCGTCCATAGGGACGCGACCCGTGGTGATATCTACTACAAAAATAATAGCCGCCGCATCTTCAATAGCGACGGCAACCTGCTTATGCGTGCTATCCATAATGATGTCATGCGCCGAGCCAGAATCCATCGTCCCCAACCCGCCGGTATCAATTACGTCAAAATACTGTTCATTCCAAACGGCCTCACAAACCACTCGGTCGCGTGTTACACCACATTCTTCGTGTACGATGGAAACCCGCCGTCCAACAATCCGATTAAATAGCGCTGATTTACCGATATTGGGTCGTCCAACGATGGCGATAGTTCTAGTTTGGCTGAATGTGCTCATTTCATAATCCTTTAATAAGGCGCACATTGAACGGGTTACGGCTTGCAAAAGCAACCCTCTTCGTATAAATCAATATCCGTATTAAATCTAAATAAAGGGGGATTCCATGGCTACGATTACGTTCAAGGGCACTCCGATTACAACCTGCGGCGAGCTACCGATTAAAAACAGTGTGGCGCCAGACTTTACTCTCGTTAAGCAAGATCTGTCAGAGACCATCCTATCTGATTATAAAGGAAAGCGGCTGATTTTAAATATTTTCCCAAGCATTGACACGGGCGTCTGTGCGATATCGGTTCGCAAATTCAACGAAAAAGCCGCCGCGCTTAAAAATACCGTCGTGCTCTGTGTTTCCATGGATCTGCCGTTTGCCCAGAGCCGATTTTGCGGCGCCGAAGGCATCAAAAACGTTGTGGTAGCTTCCGCCTTCCGCTCTACGTTCGGGGATCATTACGGCGTAACCATTGCTAACGGTCCGCTGGCTGGGTTGCTTTCCCGCGCGGTCGTCATTGTTAATGAAAACGGAAAAGTGATCTACACGGAACAGGTTCCAGAAATCGCTCAGGAGCCGAATTACGACGCGGCACTAGCCGCGCTTAAATGAGGAGAAATCCTGTGAAAGCATTACTATCGGCGGTTGCAGGTCTATTTCTCGCCGCCGGACCGGTTGTTGCAGCGGATTCGATCTATGAATTCACTGTGGATTCGATCGATGGGACCCCGCAGCCGCTTTCCATTTATAAGGGACAAGTTTTGCTGATCGTCAATACGGCCAGCAAATGCGGATTCACCAAGCAGTATGCTGGCTTACAATCGTTATACGAGAGGTACAAAGACCGCGGGTTGGTCGTGCTCGGCTTCCCTGCCAACAACTTTATGGGACAAGAGCCTGGCACCAACGAGGAAATTCAGCAGTTCTGCACCACACATTTCAACGTCGCGTTTCCGATGTTTAAAAAAATATCGGTAAAGGGCGGAGATATAAATCCGCTCTACGCTTGGCTGACATCGCGCCCGAACGGTGCCGCCGTTTCGTGGAACTTCAACAAATTCCTGATTGGCCGCGACGGAACCCTGATAAAACACTTCGGAAGCCGGATCGCGCCAGAATCTCAAGAACTAGCTGCTGCGATCGAAAAAGAACTGGCCCTGCCATGAAAAAATTTCTGCTCGGTTTATTATTTACCGCATTGGCCGGAAGCGTTCCGGCGGAGGGCTCTATGAAAACAGAAAAAGCGACGTTTGCCGCCGGATGCTTCTGGGGCGTTGAGTCCGCATTTCGACAAGTGGCCGGAGTAATTAATGCGCAAGTTGGCTATACCGGCGGGAAAACCGCCGATCCGACCTATAAAGAGGTCTGCACCGACACCACCGGCCACGCCGAAGCCATTGAGATCACCTTTGATCCGGCCAAAGTCCCGTACGCAACACTCGTTAGTCTATTTTTTAAGATGCACGATCCGACGCAAGTGAACCGCCAAGGGCCAGATTTCGGAACTCAATATCGCTCGGCCATCTTCTATCACTCACCGGAACAGAAGGCCGCTGCCGAAGCTTCGAAAGCCGCGCTGGACAAGAGCGGAAAATATAAAAAGCCGATCGCCACACAGATTCTACCTGCCGGGACGTTCTACCGCGCCGAGGAATATCACCAACGCTACTTCGAAAAGAATGGCGGCCCCGCCTGCCATATATTTTAACCTGCGCTATTATAAAAATAGGCTTATAT
>CAZTEK010000064.1:0-7498 GCA_964612095.1 uncultured Verrucomicrobiota bacterium | reverse complement strand
TGTTCCGGTAGCCGATCTCGCTTTCCATGATACTGCCGCCGAATTTAACGACGACGGTATCGCCCCGAAACTTCTGGATATACGGCAGGGCTTCAATCAGCACCGACGCTTTTTCAATCATTTGCTGCATAGGAACCTTTTTTGAATTTGGTTATTACTTTTCGAATCAGAACAGCCAATGGCCACAAAAAACACAAAAATCCACAAGAATTTCGTTAATTGTTTTCCATTCCATGACTCTCCCCTTTTTCGCGGGCTTTCGTGTTTTTTGCGGCCAATAGAAGTTGAGTTGTTTTCATTCCACATTGATCCGCACATAATCTTCGGTGCAGTTACAGGTGTAAACCACCGCATGCCCTGTACCGAGATTCAAATTGATATTGATGGTGAACGCCTCTTTCGAAACCGCCGCGACCAATTCTTCTTCCGGTGTTCCGGCGGCCATGCCGTTCCGTACAGCAGGCACATCGTCGTAATCAATGTCGACCTTGTTTTCCTGCACCTGTGCGTACGAGTAGCCGATCGCATCCATAATCCGTCCCCAGTTAGGCCGCTTACCTGCCCAGGCGGTTTTGTTAAGCATGGAGTTCGCCACGGCCCGGGCCGCTTCGTTGGCCTCGCCGTCGGAAGCCGCACCGCTGACCCGTACCGTTACAACGCGTGTCGCGCCTTCACCGTCTTTAACAATCATCATGGAAAGCTCAAATAAAACTTTCTCCAAGGTTTGGCAAAAAAGTTTCCAGTGTTTGGAATCCTGCCTAATAACCTCATTGCCCGCTTGCCCATTGGCAAGACAGATAACGCTATCATTAGTGCTTCGATCTCCATCCACCGTAATCCGGTTAAAACTCATGTCCGCCGCGACCCGTAACGCGCATTGAAGCGTATGTTTTTCAATGGCTGCATCGGTCAAAATGAAAGCGAGCATCGTGGCCATATTCGGCTCAATCATACCAGAGCCCTTGGCAATGCCAGTAATCCGCGCCGGTATTCCATCAAAATCCATTTCCATCGTGACGGTTTTGCTGACGAGATCGGTCGTCATCATCGCTTCCGCCGCGTCCATACCACCGTTTGGAGAAACTTCATCAAACAGCAACTTGATTCCGCCAGCTATTTTTTCCATGGGAAGCGGCTTGCCAATCGTGCCAGTGGAGCAGACAAAAACATCGATCGGCTCGACACTCAACTGCCCGGCGGCGAGAGCGGCCATGGCTTCGGCATCGGCCAATCCTTGCGCACCGGTACAGGCGTTCGCATTGCCGCTGTTCATCACAATCGCCCGTGCGCCATCGTGCTCAACCACGCGAATATCCCATTTCACCGGTGCCGCTTTGACTTGGTTGGTCGTGAAGACGGCGGCGGTTTCAGCCATTACGTCTGAAACGATCAAAGCCATGTCTTTGGCGTGTTTTTTCTTCTTAATTCCGGCTGAGATTCCGGCAGCAGAAAATCCTTTTGGCAAGGGTAGTGTTTTTTTCATAGTTCCAACCTCCAAGCGCGGGAGAATACACCTCTACGCAGGGTTTAAAAATAAAAAAAGCCCCGGACTCGCATGAGCGCCGGGACTTTGTCGCAAACCGTAGACGGCTTAGCGTTTTGAGAACTGGAAGCGTTTGCGTGCGCCCGGTTGTCCCGGTTTCTTACGTTCTTTCATACGCGCATCGCGAGTTAGGAAGCCACCCTTTTTCAGAATAGCTTTCAGCTCCTCTTCCGCTTTAATCAAGGCACGAGAAGCACCATGGGAGATCGCGCCGCATTGACCGACTTTACCACCGCCCTTAACCGTAACGGTCATGTCGTACTGATCCGCACGGTCAGTAAGCACTAACGGACGCACAACGGTGTCCAGCATGTCTTTGGTATCAAAATACTCTTTAGCGGTTTTGCCGTTTACGGTAATTACACCGGAACCTTTAACGAGACTGACGCGGGCTACCGCGGTTTTGCGCCGACCTGTTGCGGCAATTTTATCGACTTTCTTCGCTGCTACCACGTTGTACTCCTTACTTAGCCTTTAAATTCTAGCGTTTTTACCTTTTGTGCCGTGTGCGGGTGGTTTGGACCCGTATAAACTTTCAGGCGAGTAATCGTTTTGCGCATCAAACGATTGCCAGGGAGCATCCCTTCGACAGCCTGTGAGATAATACGCGTCGGATTCTTCGCACGAATCACTGCGGCACTGCGATTTTGCAGGCCGCTCGGAAATCCGCTGTAGTCCTGATAAATTTTCTTTTCTTCCTTATTGCCAGTCAACTTCACCTTTTCGGCGTTGATGACCACCACAAAGGCACCTGTGTCTACATGCGGTGTGTAGGTCGGTTTGTTACGACCGCGTAGAAGGTCAGCAATAAATACAGCCAGACGTCCGGTTGATTTATCAGCGGCATCCACTACGTACCAGTCCCGTTCGATATCATTTTCGTTTGCTACAAATGTCTTCATTACAAATCTTTCTGGTTCAAATGCAAGGCGGGGAAAATATACGAGGGGGTACCCCATGTCAACCCCCGTACCAAAAGTTTTATATAAAAAGATAGAAATTGTTCTTAACTATCTGAAAGGTTATACCCTCCCGCATGAAACTTGTCCGCAAAAAAGAGGTCTGGATACCGACTTGGCCGGGCTTAATTCTAGCTTTTCTGCTTATGGGAGCCTTAGGTTATGGATTATTTACCCATCTCTATCCATTTCTGGCGCAAAATCATCCACAACAATCGGCTGAAATGATCATCATTGAAGGCTGGATGGCTGACTCCGAATTAAGCGAGGCGGCGAAAGCCATCCACCCCGGACAAATCGTTGTTACAACGGGCGGCCCCCTGCTCTTCGGGCAAAAAATCCTTACCTATGAAAATTATGCCGAAATGGCCACCGCACGCCTCATCGCCCTAGGGGTTCCGGCAGAAACGATCATCACCATTCCTGCGCCCGACACCCTGCGCGACCGCACCTATGTCTCCGCCCAAGCCACACGCCAAAAGCTCGAAGAACTTGGTCTTTTTGGTAAATCGGCAAATCTCTTCACCGTTGGAGCGCATGCACGTCGTTCATATCTTCTTTTCCGCAATGTCTTCGGCGAAGATTATCCGCTCGGAGTCGTCGCCGTTGAACCACTCGGCTACAACTTCAAATACTGGTACCGCCACAGCGTTGGCTTCAAACACGTCCTTATGGAGCTTATCTCTTGGCTCTACACACCGGTCTTTCTGATCACTCATGACTGATCGTCTCCAGCGCCGCCTCGTCGAAATCGGAGCCCCTGCCGATGTACAAAAGCTTGCCGCAGAACTGGCCGAACTGGCTATCCGCGACCCATTGACCGGTCTGTACAACCGCCGCTTCTTTGATGCCGCCCTCGCACAACACGTCGAAACAGCATGTCGCTACGGGCGCGAACTCAGTCTGATTCTTTTTGATTTAGATAATTTCAAGGCCGTCAACGACACCTGCGGACATCAGGCCGGCGATGCGGTATTAAAAACGTTTGCCATGCTGCTGCAAAAAACCGCGCGCAAAGCCGATATCGTCTGCCGCATCGGCGGCGACGAGTTCGCAATCATCCTGCCCGAAACACAACACTCCAGTGTCCCAAAGATTATAAAACGGGTTTTTAAAATACTGGGAGAAAACGGAACCATACGCGCCACAGCCGGAACTGCTTCGCTCCCGTCAGATCTCTTCGCCGCGGCCGATATGTCACTGCGCGCGGCAAAACAATCCCGATAAAAATTATCGGTGGTTAAAAATCTTTGTCCCAGAACCAGATCATCTTCGTTTCGCTATTGGCTTTCCCAGAAGCGTTATCGCCTTTCAACCCCGGCTCTTTAATCGTCGTCCGACTGACGCAAGAACTGCAGAGAAGAAGAGTGGCCACCAGATAAAAAAGTTTTTTTAACATAAGAGACCCTTTATTTGACTAGAAGGAGATCGCACAAACGTTAATGGCTGCAATTTTCTCAGCAACTTTGGCCAGTACCTTCTCAGGAACCGGCTGACTTACTTTAAGAACGGCTATGGATTTCTGTCCATCACGACTATGCGGATTACGCACATCGTCAATATTGATGTTTTCTTTAGCCATGGCTCCCGCGATTTCGCTAAGAACCCCCGGACGATCCATATAAGTAAAGAGCGCAATGTGCCCCTTGGGTTCGAAGTAAAGCCGGTCAAAGTCACCAATACGCGAAACCATCATACGGCCTTCAGCCAATGTGCCGCGCACGCTGATGCGCCGCAATTCGCCTG
Organism: uncultured Verrucomicrobiota bacterium; assembly: GCA_964612095.1. Taxonomy (GTDB): domain Bacteria; phylum Verrucomicrobiota; class Kiritimatiellia; order Kiritimatiellales; family Tichowtungiaceae; genus Tichowtungia. The sequence goes on along the minus strand of CAZTEK010000064.1, from coordinate 3,250 downwards.
CACCGACGCTCGCCATGAGGTCAATGGTAATCGAATTGCCGTAACCCTTGGTTTGATCAGCTTCACGAGTGGAATATTCAACCCCCATATCTTTAAGGAACGCAACCGCAGCTTTTGGATCCATCGAGCGGTCGAATTCTGCGCTTAGCGCACAAACTACCGGCACGGAGAGCCATTTGGCAAAACGTTGGAGATCACCGTAAAAGCTGGTTTCGATCTTACTGAGCTTGGTATCGCCGCCCAGAACGTTCCGACAAAGAACGGTGAGTGTGTAGGTAAGTTCGGCGTAGGCTTCATCAAGCCCTTCAGGAATGTCACGGTTGACGATGTAGGAAGTGACGCCCTTCCCGTCAAAATCAATAAGCTGCTCAGCCGAACGTTGAGCGGCATTAAAATTAGCCTCCTTAGTCGAAGCGCCAAGATGCGGCACCATAATGTCGGCAATATCTATGACACTTTTAGGGCCTTCGGCATCCTTCGGATAAACATCGTTCAGGAAACGTAAACCTTTTTCGGTCTTAAGGGCTCGTAGATCATTTTCATTAATAACACCAGACCTCGCGCAATTGATGAGCGTGGCACCTTTTTTCATGATGCCCAGCAGATCTTTATTGACGAGGCCTTTGGTGTGTTCGTTTTCAGGGATGTGGAGCGTGATGTAATCGCTCTGAGTAAAAATATCTTTCAGACTAACCAGTTTGGCACCGATACGTGCGGCGGCTTCTTCAGAAAGAACTGGGTCAAAGGCGAGAATTTTACATTCGAACCCGCTGAGACGCTTGGCGACCAGTTTACCAATAGCACCGAGTCCGACGATACCAACGGTTTTGCCGGTAACTTCACGACCCATGAACTTTGTCTTCTCCCATTCGCCGCGACGGGTGGAGGCATCGGCTGCAATCAGATGGCGAGCGTCAGCGAGCATAAGCGCAACAACCTCTTCAGCAACGGCATTAGCATTAGCTCCGGGCGTATTCATCACGTCGATTTTACGCTGCCGAGCATATTTCGTGTCGATCGTGTTGTAACCTGCACCAGCACGAATAACGACCTTGAGAGTCGGCATAGCGTTAATCAGCTCGGGCGTCACTTTTTCGCTACGAACAATAAGCGCGTAGGTGTCGGGATGCTGCGCAGCAAGCGCCATAAGCTCCGTTTGAGCGTCCTGCACAACCATGTAAGCCCCATTGGCTTCAAGAAGTTCCTTAGCAATTGCGTCGAGCTTAGTCGGGATCAGTACTTTTTTCATAGTTTTCTCCATAAAACGGGTGAGTTGCCACCAAGGTAATCGGCGGACGGAAACGAATCAAGTTCAGACAGTTTTGTTTTTCGCTTCTTGACCGTGAACAGGGCGCTCTTCTATGGTGTCGGCATGAAATCTGCAAAATTCCTTCTGTTTCCCGTTTTGGCATTAGCCCTATCTGGCTGTGCGGGCTACCACGTCGGCAGCACGCTTGATAAATCAATTAAAACCGTGAGCCTGACGATTGTTAACAAAACAAGCGAACCCTCGATTGAGGTCGCAGTACAGAAGGCGCTACGTGCTGAGTTACAGATGGATGGACGCCTTGAGGTTCGCTCTAAGGATGTTGCGGATGTCGACTTGAGTGTAACTCTTACCGATTTCGATTTAACCCCATTGGCTTTTGCCAGACACAAAGGCTCATTGGCTGACGAATACCGCATGACCATTACGGCTAAAGCTGTACTCAGCAATGCCGAAACGGATGAAGTGATTTCAGAAACCCCCGTGGTACTAGGCGAATCGGAATTCCGGTATATCGCCGACATGACGTCTACAAAACGCGCAGGGCTACCTAGTGCCGCGAGCGATCTCGCACGTAAAGTGGTCAGCGCAACCGTTACCGTCTGGTAGGCTTTAGGATGGGAATAAAAAAACCGCTCTGTTTTCGCAGGGCGGTTTTTTTTATTGCCGGATCGAGATCCGGCGTAGAAAGCGCAGGCAAGCCTGCGCAGTCCACAGGTGCTTTATTTCGCCAGCTTACGCAGAGCGGCAAGCGCTCTCTTTTTGCGACGAATGGCGGTGTTTTTCTTGATTACACCGCGTTTAACGGCTTTATCAAGCACCGAGCTATACTCGCGTACAGCCTTATCAGACGTTTCAACAACGCCTAAAGCCAACACTTCACGCGTTTTACGGCGGACAGATTTGACTTTCGTCTTTACTGTCATGTTGCCGACACGCTGTTTTTCGGACGAGCGCATCCTTTTCTTTGCACTTTTAATATTCGGCATTTTTGAACCTCGGTTTTATTGGGTCATCGCTACTGGGCGGGCGGCTGTCGCGCATGGCACGCGAACGGGCACGAGCCTGTTTTTTGCGGCGTTTGTCGCCCGGCTTTTCATAACGGCGGCGTTCGCGCATATCCTTTAGAATTCCTTCGCGGTCGAGCAGTTTTTTCAAACGGCGGAGCCCCTTTTCGACAGGTTCACCACGACGGAGTTTTACTTCACAAGTTGTACTGGCCATAATTTTTAACACCCCCTTAAGCGGGTAGAATTTTTCACAAAGGCGGAGAAGTTAGGTGATAGAGGTTGTTTTGTCAACCGATTATCCGGCGAAAAGACCCCATCACTCTCTGTGGCGGAAGGAGATGCGTCCTTTAGTCAAATCATAGGGTGAAATTTCGACTGTCACCCGGTCGCCGATCGCAATACGAATAAAATTCTTACGCATTTTCCCGGAAATGTGCGCAAGGATGCGGTGTCCATTTACCAGCTTCACGTTGTACATCGTGGCTGGCAGAACCTTTTCCACAACACCTTCAAGTTCAATTACTTCATCTTTGGCCATGCATTCTCCCGTCCGGTTTTATTTTTGTCGCGCCGATGCTACACGCGCACCCCACCATTGCAAGAAGGCATTTGAAAAGAGTTTATGCGAAAACTTGAGTGTAAGCTCTCCGCAGGGCATATTTCCGCGCTTCAATTTCTATATTTTTGAAAGAGGAACTATTTATGAACGCATTAAAAAAATCACAGGTTTTCAAAGGACCTCAGGGCCCCGTGGTATTAGTCATCATGGACGGCGTCGGCATTGGTAAATACGAAGAAGGCGACTTTGTCCTTTCCTCCAATACTCCCCAGCTCGACTGGCTAACCAAAAATGCGGTTGCAACTCAGCTTCAGGCGCATGGTACCGCCGTCGGCCTGCCGAGCGACGAAGATATGGGCAACAGTGAAGTCGGCCACAACGCCATTGGCTGCGGCCGTGTATTTCACCAAGGTG
>CAZTEK010000063.1:0-7561 GCA_964612095.1 uncultured Verrucomicrobiota bacterium | reverse complement strand
TCATTGGCGGCCGTGCGCTCGATGTCACACTTCAGGCTGGCGATATCGTATATGCTGTGCCGAAAAAATTTGAATTCTTCCGCGATGTCATTAAAGGTGCCATCACGACCTTCGCCACTAGACTTACCAGCGATGCGGCAAGAGAAATTTATCAACAAAAAGTTGACCCTTTTAACTTTGGAACAAATCGTCCACTCTAAACCGTTCACTGCACCTTTAAAGTCGGTTGTCTCAAATAGCAACCGGCTTTTTATTTTCGCGGAATAACTATTCCGCAATCAGGTCGTAATCAAGAGCACTAGTGATCTGAACATCAAATCGATCGCCAGGAACCGCATCAAACTCCGGCAACAAAACAACGCCATCTACTTCCGGCGCTTCACGTTGTGACCGCCCAATCAAACCGTCTTCCCCAAAACCGTCAATCATTACCTCGACGGTTTTACCGACCTGCGCCGCGCAACGCGCGGCAGAAACTTCGCGTTGAACTTCCATTAGAAGCGCACGGCGTTCAGCTTTCACCATTTCCGGAACACTATCGTCCATTTTTGATGAAAGCGTTCCTGGCTCAGCGGAATAGGTAAAAACGCCAGCGTGGGTAAAACGGCCTTCCTTCACAAACGCCAATAGTTCATTAAAATCAGCCTCTGTTTCGCCGGGATGCCCGGTGATAAAGGCAGTGCGAATCGCGCAGTCAGGAATAATCGTGCGGATTAAATCGAGTTTTTCCAATGTTTGGATCCTATTGATTTGACGGCCCATGGCGTCAAGCATCCGATCTGAAATATGCTGAAGGGGCATATCAATATACGGACAGAAACGCGGGTCAGAGGCTAGCACTTCCAACACTTCGCGTGTGAGATGTTGCGGACAAGCATACATCAGCCGAAACCAGACATCCTCCTTGATTTCGTCGCGCAATTTGCACAGTAACGACTTGAGGTGCAACTCTCCGTCCCAGTCTTTGCCATAGGCGGTAGTATCCTGAGCAATCAGATTAATCTCAATCGCACCCGCCTCAATCAGCGCCCGCGTTTCAACAATAATATCATCCATCGGGCGACTGATTTGCTTCCCGCGAATTTTCGGAATAGAACAAAAGGTGCAAGGATTGGAACAGCCTTCAGAAATTTTTAAATAAGCTGTGTGCGGCGAACCCATCCGCAGACGCGGGCGGATTAGAAAGTCGCTATACCCTTCTGGTTCACACTCCGCGCCCTTTTCACCCAGCAGTCCGGCGCAAATTTCCGGCAAACGACTGTAGTCGTGGAACGAGACCCGCGCATCGGCGGCTTCTAAAAAAATTCCCAACTCGGGGCTATCGACAACTCGTTTAACGAGACAGCCAACCGCGACAACAAAACGCGGGCCGCCGCCCTCTTTTAGTCCGCGCAGTTCATGTAGCACGCCCGCCGCCTCTTCGCGTGCATCCTGAATAAAGCCGCAGGTGTTAACGAGGCAGATATCAGCGTCCGCAGGCTCCTCAGCAATCATCCAGCCGCTCTCAATAAACCGTCCGAGAATAAGTTCTGAATCTACAGTATTTTTGGCGCAACCTAAACTGACTAGCGCAACCACAGGAGAACGATCCGATTGTTTTTTTGGATTATTTTTCATGTTTTATTCCGGAAAGAAATCGCCCAGTTTAAAGCCTCGAACTAGCCTTGATTTCTTCAGTGTAATGGACGGCACTTCACAACGTAGCAAAAACTCACGACACGAAATCACCGATGCACCGAACACCGAAACTAACCGCTGCTCAATCCAGTCTGAAGTCACCACTAAAACCCGCTCTGTTTTCTTTGCGTCATGAACCATTTGCTCGATTAAACCGTCAGCCGTCCGATTCGACGGCGAAAAAATCACCTCAAAATTTGGCGCATCGAAAGCAACATCACGTCCACCTTCGCGACCATCGAATACCACAGTAATACGCGACGCCATCTCCGTCGCAGCACGCTCGATACTGCGCACCAGCCGCTGCCGAGCTGTTTGCAAATCGTCTCGACGCCCTTCTAACGCACCATCTTGATGCATCAAGTTATAACCATCGATAATAAGCCAGTCGAAATCCATACTTTTCCAATAACAGGAAAATCATCGTGGGAGTTTAATTTTGCGGCGAATGTACGTTGGTACATCGATATCTTCGCCGTTCCAAATGGTACGTTCCGCTCCACCGAAGGTACGCGAGCGCGGCTTAAGAACTCCAGCCAACTCACTCTGCTTGCCGTCGCCGGAAAGCGGCTTGAGTCCACCACGGCCATCATCTACCAGCGGTTCCTTCCACGCTTCGGCCGCCAACACAATGGCAGAGATCCGTCCAGTAAAGGCAGGATCAATGGCAACCCCCATCTTGACCCAACATTCATGGCCTTTTGGTGCAAGGACTTCAACAATCTGCTGAATTTCAGAAAGCTTTAGATCATCTCCACCCGTAATGCCAATAATTATACCGGGTGCCGTTTCAAATACGGAATCGTCTTTGACCAGCGGATGATTCTGCAGTGAATCAATCAGCGCATCGGCACGTCCCTCACCCGTTGCGGTGGCCGTGGCAAAGCGGCAAAAGGCATCACAATAACTTAGCATGGTTTGTAGCGAAGAAAAATCGATGTTACAAACGCCAGTGTAGGCGAGCATTCGCCAAACCCCAATGACACCAGCAGCCAACGTTCGACTGCTATGTTCAAGGCTTTCTTCGAGCAGGACATCACCCGCCGGCTGAATAAGCGCATTAGGCATCTGTACGATAGCATCGGCATAGGTCCGCAATTTGCGTAACGCACTGTGTGCCTTGCCTTGAGCCACCAATCCTTCAAATGGAAATGGCAACACCGTAAAAAACAGCGTCGTTGCGCCGAGATGACGGGCTATGCGGGCAATGACTGGTGACGCCCCTGTACCAAAGCCGCCACCGAGCCCTGTAATAACGATAAGCAAATCGATGCCGCTCAAAAGGGTCTCAATCTGACCCGCGGCGCTATCTGCACAGCGGCGCCCGACTTCGAGATCGCCACCCGTGCTCATACCGTCCGTAAGTGCTTTACCAACTGCGAGTCGGTTTTCGATATTTGAGCAGGTTTCCAAAGTTTGGAAGTCGCAATCCATGACAGCGAATTCCATTCCTTCCGGTGCGCGCGGCGCAATGCGTGCAATGGTATTACACCCCGCTCCACCCAAACCGAGTACTAAAATCTTTTTCTTCAAATCACTCATGACTTCCTCCACCCCAAAGTTTAGAAAGCAACTTACGCCACGCCGCGCGGGCGGGTGGCTCCGGCTTAATTAAGCTCGCGGCATAACGTACACAGCCGATAGCTGCGGCAAAACGCGCGCCTTCTTGCTTCGTCGATAACCCAACACAATCGTGAATGCGCCCGATTTGACAAGGCGCGTTAAAAACCTGTTGAGCTAGATCAGTAATACCTTCCATGGCCGAGCCGCCGCCTGTCAAAACGACGCCAGCGCTGAGCATCCCTGAAAGTCCATCGTCCTCGATCTTCTCAGCAATCAGTTTAAAAATCTCTTCCATACGAGCATTGATGATCGTGTACAGCGTCGCAGCACGCACAACCCGTCCACTAAAACCACCTTCGGCAGGAATAGAAATATTCTGATCATTTTGCAGGCGATTAATAAGCGCACTGCCCGATTCTTTCTTAATCGTCTCAGCCTGCCGACGGTTAAGGTTAAGTCCGCTACAAATATCAGCTGTCACATGGTCGCCGCCCACAGCAATCGAGCCAGCCAGTTTAACGAGTCCGGCATTATACACGATGTAATCGGTGGTGCCGCCACCGAGGTCAATCACCACCACACCAGCACGTTTATGCTCGGGTGCCAGCACGGCCTGCGCAGAGCAAAACCCGCCGAACGCAGCATCGGAACAAACCACCGGTACATTTTCGGTCATTTTTTTGAGATTTTCAACTACCGCACGTTGACCATGAATGAGAAGCATGCCAACGCGCAACTCTTCGGCCAACATCCGCTCGGGGTTAACGATGCCTCCACGCCCATCCACTTCAAAATTCTGCTGTAAGGTATGCAGACGGATACGGTCGTCGGGCAGTGGAATTTTTCGGGCTACTTCAAGAGCCTGATCAATGTCTTCACGTGTGATTTCGCCGCCGGGCTCTTCGTATTCGTTAAGTACCGGAATTCCACCGACATGTAGCAGACTCTCAGCCCTTCCGCCGGAAGCAACCAGATAAACACTTTCGCCGATGGATTTGTGCGCAACGGCCTCGGCGGCCTCCATCGCACGGCGCACGGTATCCAGCGCCAGTTCAAAGTCAACAATTTCACCTTTGCGCACACCGCGCGATTCACATTCACCAAGTCCGGACACCATCAGGCCGCCATCTTCGCGAACTTCAGCCATTAAGACCTTGATCGTTGTTGTGCCAATTTCAAGTGCAGTAATAAAGGGTGCAGCCATACAAAAGTTCCTTATTCCTTTACCAATACCGGTTCATGAAACGTCACCGGCACGTTACGTCCATCAGGTGTCAAATCAATCGTTTTGACACGACGACCCTGTTCATTTGAGAGTTGCAACACGCTAACCAGTCGTATCAATTTTTCACGTCCCGAATGCAATGGGAAACGAACCGTTGTTTCACCATTAACAAGAGCGGTTATGAAATCAGGATAACGAATATCAAAATTAGAAAAGGCGACCTGAGACCCGAGGCCGAGCTGATCGGCAGCAGCCAAAATATCTAGGCACTGTCGTGATCCCGGATTGTCAATACGATCTCCGAGGCGCAATCTTTGCGATGCCAAACCTTCAATCAGCGGAAGAGCCTGCCCACTACGCGTCATCGGCAAAACCACGCCATAGCGATCCACCAAAAACGGCAATGCACGAGGATTCCAGCGAATCTGCGCCATGGCCACCCGTTCAACCACCCTGATCGTCAAAGTATCTGGAAGCTTCCGCTCAATGGTGACGGATTCAACCAACGGAACCTCTTCGAGCTTTTTACGTAATTGATCAAAATCCAACGAAAACAGATTTATGCCGATTCGAAGTCCAGCACGTTCACAGAAAAAGTCCGCAGGGAGCCGCCCATCCGACGTGATATCAATCACTTTAAGTTCAAATTTTGGATTGCGGGCAAAAAACAGCGAACCGGTGTATCGAAGCCCCATGAAAATTCCGTACACCAACGCAACGGCAGTTGCCGCTAGAAAAAGAATCACCACCCCGCGCCGAGCGAATGTTTTTTTCGAGGCTCTGCTTTTGGTTTTGCTGTAATATATTTTCTGAATTTTCCGTCTACTCGCAGCCATAACCGTTCTCCGTCGCTGTGCTTATCCTTTATAGTGAAGCGGTTTTCATGATTCGATCACAAAGCACCGAAAACTCTATTCCAGCCGCCGCCGCCGCTTTAGGAAGAAGACTGTGCGAGGTAAACCCAGGGATCGTGTTGAGTTCGAGCACGAATTGCTTCCCTTCAGGCGTCATACGAAAATCAACTCGACCAAACCCGCGGGCGCCGAGTGCTGCAAAGGTTTTACGTGTTATGGCCTGCATCCGCGCAACGGTTCCCTCGTCAAGTTCAGCAGGAATGACATAACGTGTAGTGTCCACTTTGTACTTAGCCGTGTAGTCATACCACCCCGCCGCCGTTACAATCTCAACAATCGGCAAAACCTCACCATCCACCATACCGACCGTAAATTCGCGACCGGGAATGAACTGTTGTACGAGAATTTCATCGTCATATTTCAGGGCATCATCCATCGCCGAATCCCATTCCGATTCATCAAAAACCAACGAACAGCCAACGCTGGAACCCTGCCGCGGCGGTTTGACAGCGACTGGCAACGGAAGCGTACGTTTGTCGCCACGACGTAATGTCTCACTTTCTGGAACCAGCACACCCGCTTTGCGCAAACAAATTTCAGTCAGTAGCTTGTCGAATGAGCGCCGGCTGGCTTCTGCATCTGCACCAACATAAGGTAATCCCAATTCTGTCAATCGAGTCTGCGCACCACCGTCTTCACCAAAAGTGCCATGCAACGCAATAAACACCGCTTCAATTCCCGCAGGAACTGTAAAATCCGGCGAAATAACGTCGATTTCAGTTACAATATAACCGGCTTTGCGCAAGCCGCTGGCAATCGCCACACCGGATTCAAGTGACACTTCGCGCTCCGCAGAAAACCCGCCCTTGAGGATGGCCACATTTTTAAATGATTTTGAGTTCAAATTGATTCCTGTCCGTTAATTACGGCGTAAACTATATCATGCAAAGGAGAACGTCATGAAAAAACTGATTCTGCCGTGCATTTGATAAATAACTGCCCGTTTCTAGAAGCAGCCCCTATCTTATACTCTGCAAAACAGCCTTGGCTTTGGCGGTTGGTTGATGGTTTTCAAAAAAGTACGAATAGGCGAATAGCGAATAACCGCGACAGCCCGCTGCACGAACCGCCGCAATCTGACGCCGAATTTCATACGGCGCAGCCTTACAGTCGATCCCGACCACCAGTTGCGTAGAAGTCGCGCTGCGCCCCAACGACTTACGCATTTTGCTGAGCCTTTCATTAAAAAGCTGTGGGTTATAATTCATCGGTACAAGCCAGTCTACGTACTTTTCCTTAGCCCAGCGGCGACTGTCCTGGAAGGCCGTGCCGTAACCCAAATCAAAATCGGCCAGCACACTGGAAGAGATGATGCACTGCGAACCACGCCGCTCCTTGAAGATCTTATTTAGCGACACCACCACCTGCGAGACCGCTTCACGACGAAAGGAGCCCCAATTATTTTTGTAATTTTTCTGAACCTGCTCGATGGAAAACCGATCGTAGGAGAATTCCGAACGTTTCTTGATCTCTTCCGACGAGGCTTTGGGATAAAGCTGTGATGCTACGTCTTTGTAGTCATAAGGGAAACGGATGTAGTCGAGGTGTAGCCCAGCAATATCGTAGCGCGATAGTTCTGCCGCAATCTGCGTGAGATGCTGGCGGACGTCCGGCAGTGCCGGGTTCAGGAAAGAATACCAACCGCTGGTTGGGCGCATACGCTGTCCCAACGAATCAACCATAAACCAATCCGGATGTGCCGTCCAGTTTTGCCCAGCAGCGCGCGGAGGGTCCTTGAGACCCCGCCAACCGGGCAGTACATTCATGTATGCATGCAAACGAATGCCTCTTTTTTTGGCACTATCGGCAGCAACTTGCAGGGGATCCCACCCCGGATTTCGTCCCGTAGTAGCGACGTCATTGCCTGTAAGCTCAAAAGCCCAAGGCTCAACTTTACTCGGATAAAAAACGGTCCCATTGCCGCGAATTTGAAAAAAGATGTCCGTAAACCCTGCACGAGCGCAGTTTGCGACAATCGCCTCTACATCAGCCGGTTTCTGATAATCAAACCGGGTTATCCAAATCGCGCGCACCTCGGGCTGGGTCGCAGGTGTAGCTCCAGTTAAAAGCAGTAAAATCAGCAAAGACGGCAGGGTTGAAACGGCAAAAAGAAGTTTTTTCATGGGACGGAGCATAATTGATTTTTACGATGTTTGGAAAAAAAACTGTACTGTTTTTATAA
>CAZTEK010000062.1:0-7728 GCA_964612095.1 uncultured Verrucomicrobiota bacterium | reverse complement strand
TCGTCGCAGGATGGCAACCGAACCAGCAGATCTTTGCCGGAGCCTTTTACCGCCCGGCAGATATTTTCCAGGGTTTGGAAATCGTGCGCGGTGTGCTCCATATCGACGCAGATCCAGTCGAAATCCTCGCCCGCCATCATCTCGGCCACGTTCGGGTGGGGAATCATATTCCATGCTCCAAGTGCGACGTTGCCGGTTTTGAGTTTCTGTTTGGTTGTTCCCATAAAATTCCCTCAGATTTCGTTTGTTAAAACAGTGTTATAACACTAATTTAACGCCAGTCAAGGGAGATTTCATGGTCAATGTCGGTGAAAAAATATGGGAGAGTGCCCCCACCAGCGAGCAGCAAGTGGCAGATCAGTTACGCCGTCATATTCTGGCCGGAGAGCTACCGGTGGGAGAATTTCTTTCACAACGCAAGCTGGCCGAACTGGCCGGAACTTCTGTGATCTCCGTGCGCGGGGCGCTGCGCCAACTGGAAAACGAGGGTCTGATTGAAAATGTACCACGCATGGGCGTGCGTATTCCGCAAGACAGCCCCTCCTCCGTGCGCGACCGCTATCTGGTGCGCACCGCACTTGAGACCGCCGCCGTACAAAAAATTTGTGGCACACTCTCCGATGAATCTGCCGCCACTCTTCAGAAAATGGCTCAAGACCTCGACCGGCTGGCCGCAACCCATACGGCGGAAACCTATCCGGAATTCGCGCGGCTCCATCACGACTTTCACATATTAATTGCTGAAAGCTCCGAAAGTCCCCTGCTCGTTCAGATGCTGAAACGGGTGATCAACCCCAGTCTGATGCTGGTCAACGCCGCGCGTTCATGGAAACAACCGTCCGAGTTACACCAAAACCACACCAAACTGGCCCAGGCGATTATCAGTGGAAATTCTGTTGAAGCGCTCGCCGCGATCAAAACCCACATCGAAGTCGGCCTCGCTAGCGAACTGGCCGTGCTGTAACCCGTCGATGACAACCGACAGCGAGCGTTTTAAGGAGATTTTTCGGAAGCAGGCCGCAATTCCGAACAGTGCACCGGTTGAAACCGTCACGGATCAGGTCGTAGCAAAACACCTCCAGCTCTCCGCCAAACATCCCCTGCTGAAAAAACTACGACCCGCGCAACCGCCCTTATCCAACTCCGCATCCGCTATGCCGCCGAAACGCCATCCTTAGGGTTTAAAAATAAGTTTGCCAAATTTCGCAGGCTGGTGAAACGACCCCTCGGGAACAGGTGCCCACGCACCCCAATGCGGATGAGAGGTGGCGTCAGCGCATTTATAGAAATTAGCCGCCCAAGTTTGACCGGACAGGGAGCCGATTGGACCGAGGTAATGCTCAAACAGCGCAAGAGGAATCCTATATTCGATTGTCCATTCACAAGGCTCTTGAATTTCCGGATCAATTCGCGCAGGCAGGGAATGATAAATATTCATGTTCTGAACCAGATCGGCAGGCACTGGCTGGTGCTCCGCCATGATGGCCTCGCCCTCAGGCGAACAAGGAATAAAATATAAAAGCATGCAACCACCGGCATTCACTTCGAAGTTAAAATAGCCTTTGCCGGGTTTTGGCTGAACGAAAAACTCTACGCAACTGTCTTTGCAGACCATGTCCTGATACTTTTCAGCCACCGCCCTCACATAGTGATCCATGACACGAAACTGTACATAAAGATACTGGTCATCATACAGCACACGAGCCTGAGTCGGCGGACGGTGTTCAGAACTTTTTTCTCTGAAATTCGAAACTTCAAGCGTCTGAGCCCCGACCCAAGCTGGGTCCGACCAACAGCCAAATCCACTGGGAACTTGTGCCGCACGTTGGATTGAGTATTGAGGTTTCACTTCGTTCGTTTTCATATTCAACTCTTCCGCTTTTAATTGAGGGATGATCCAAAAAACAGACCACAACAGCCACACAGCAACCGTTTGTTCCTTCTTAAACATCGCGACCTCATACTTTTTATCGGTTATTCAAATTGGTGAATTTACTTCCTTTGCGCTCCCACCTGGACGCAAGCCTCTTCTGCAATACTTCCCAAGACGGCACCGATCCCGTGGCCTCGGCGGACTCCGTGCTGAACGCACCGACCGCAACGGCAGTTTCTACCGCGGCAACAGGATCGGCCCCTTTCACAAAGGCGGCCAGAAACCCGGCAATGGTGCAATCACCCGCGCCGGTTGTGCCAACCACATTTGCCTTCAGACACGGCATAAAGCGGCTGACGTTGCACCACTCCGGCCCGCGACCACGAACAGCTTTGCCGGTGCGCAGATACAGTCCCTGATCGCCCAGCTTGATCACCACAACCGAAACGCCGAGATCAATCAGCGTCTGGGCGGTTTCTTCAACCAGCCGGCGGTCAATGCCCTGCATCATATCGCCGGGAAACTTTTCCGCCAGCGCATCGTACGCCGGTCGATTTACCATGAAGAGGATTTCATCAATGCTGGGCAGAAAAATATCCACTGACGGCAGCACAGCTTCCAACCATTGGAACCAGTTCACCTGCCCCGCATCGGAAAGCGGATCCACGCAGGTCATATCCAGCGAGGTGCAGGCCCCGGCAGCGCGAACCCGGTCAAACAGCGCCGTCATCTCCGCGCCGTTATTCTGATACATCGAGCGCATTAGCGTGGGATAACCGAAATGGAACAGATCCACTCCGGCTAGTTTTTCATCTGCAATATCCGCCGAACAGAACGTATGATTCGCGCCGGGACAGTGCAAAAACATGCGGTCAACGCCCGGTGGATTAATTACGACCGTATAAGAGGTTTCCGCGCCGGGCCTGACGATCATCCCGTCGGCCAGCTCAGCGCCCTGCCGCCGCAGAATATTGAGAATGGTCTGCCCAAAATCATCGTCTCCGATTTTCGCCATCAGCGAAACCGGCAGACCCAGCTTATGCAGCGCAATGCCGGTGTTCGAAACCGCGCCGCCAGTAGCCAGCACTGCTCCGCCGATTTCAAACAGCGTACCCGGCACAAAAATGTTTCCAAGGCTTGGAACCGACTGCCCATCGGCAGGCTGAGTTTTTCCGAACCTTGGAATAATATCGAGGCAGATATGTCCGGCAACGACGATGCTCATCAGAAGCCCTTCACTAAATCAGCCAGCGGATCAAAATCCTCTGAACCGAGCCCCAGATGCAGATGACGGAACCAGCCCTCGGCATATTCGTATTTGCCGGATTGCGTTCCCACCTCGCGCATCATGTCACGTAGCGTAATCAGATAAGAATCCTGCCCTTGACTGACATCAAGCCACTCTTTTTGGCTTTTATGACACGCCAGCATGTCGGTTTTCAGATCGATGGTTGATGTAATGTCGACATAGAAATCGGGCTGAACGGGCCGGCGCAGCGGATCGCGCAGCCCATAGGGCATCGCGTGATACAACGCCACAGGCTGTGTTGTAATCGGACGCACCGGGTCAGTGACAAAGTTGGTCATTCCCCGGGTGAATGCGGCGGAAACCGCCAGACGACAGACGTTGGAATGGTCTTCCATGTAGTCGAACGGATAATGCGTCAGGATCACTTCTGGCTGAACCTCACGCACTACGGCGGCAACTTTAGCCAGCGTCGGCTGATCGTAAAAAATCGCCAAATCCTGCGCTAGGCTTTCGTGGAAAACCGCGCCGACAAGCTCTGCCGCAGCGATCGACTCATCCCGGCGGATGCGGCTGATTTCGTCAATCGGCAGCTTATCGGTTCCAAGTCCTCCCTTAGAGACATTCAGATAATGAATTTCCCATCCGGCTTTTTTGAGCCGGAGGAGCGTTCCAGCCATCATGAACTCGATGTCATCAGGATGGCAGCCAATGGCAATCGCACGCCTTACTTTTGTTTTGGACATTTCTCTCCCCTCGTTCAAATCGGAAATCAGCAATCATCAATCGGAAATTTTCCCTCAGACATTTCTCTTCCCTCTTTCCAATCGGCAATCTTAAATCATCAATCGTCAATACCCTTAGTGCATTTCCACCGTACATTCCCCGACAAACGGGCGCAGATAACTGAAGTGCACATTCGGATGATCCGCCAGCAAACTCATCGGAACGGCGCTGTCCATGATTTTTTTGGAAATCATCAGCGCAGACAACCGCATGCCGAACGGATTATCGTGATGACCGGGGTGCCAGATCGAGAATTTCTCCGCCTTCCAAGTCTGTTTCGGACCGACCGTAATGGCGGTGCTCGGCACATTCTGTACGACGCCGCCACCGGAGGTGCGGGCGTTCTGAATCAGCGTGATCGGATGCAGATTAACCTGACGGGTGCCCAGCTTGCGATATTCAGCAGGCGTCGGAGGGGCGTCCTTGTATGCGCCTTCGCGCTTCACCGGATCATTGAAAGCCCAATGTTTTGTTTCGCCCTGCCCGCCCTGCATCAGCGCACAACGCACATCGTCCCAGCTCTTTTCATACGGAGCGACATCCAGCGCGGGGAAATGAAGGTTGGCATCCGGCATCACCAATTTGCGGTCGATGCGGTTGAAGCACAGGTCGAGGTCGGCCTTTTTAAACCCGAGGGCAAAATGTTCATCCGCCGCTTTGCCATCCACCACCCACTCATCCATACCCCAGAAATGGGCATTGTGAAGCTTGAGTCCCATGGCGTTGACCATCTGAGCGACCATTGGAAGCTGTTCGGTCGGGCCAATCGGACCGCAGACGCCAACCGGATTATCCGGCGTCGCCTGCTGCCAGGCTTCGATATACTCGAGCGCTTCGGCGCAGTAGAACTCCTGTGGCGTATCGTAAAAATGAATTTGGAAACCCGGACGGCTCAACCGTTCCAGATCTTTGACGGTCAACCGGGCGGCTTCATCCAGAAGTTCCCGACTCAAGGTTGTGTAATCCCACCATTCCGGTGCCACCTGACTGATTGCGCGCATAATAGACTCCTTATTTAAAAACCAACGATTGTCACCAGAATATCCATTTGTTATAACAAATCAAGAAAAACCAGACTCTTTCCAGCCTCATTATAGACGGACGTGACGAAAGAATATAAAAATGAACGGCAGGCCGCTCTGGCAAAAGCTGCCGGACTGTATGTTGCAAAAGTTTCAGCACGGTAAAGCCT
This sequence comes from uncultured Verrucomicrobiota bacterium, assembly GCA_964612095.1. Classification (GTDB taxonomy): domain Bacteria; phylum Verrucomicrobiota; class Kiritimatiellia; order Kiritimatiellales; family Tichowtungiaceae; genus Tichowtungia. Next base: position 2,631 of record CAZTEK010000062.1, on the reverse strand, counting down.
CGATCAGGAAATTTTTCAACGAACGAAGTGAGAGGCAATAATTTTTATAATCTGCTGCACATGAATTCGTAATGATTTTGCCCTGTATCCCATTGCGGATGAAGAGCGAAATTAAAAACGCACTTCCGAGAAGAGCCCAAAATTCGCAGAATTTATTCATTCGCTGGTCATTAACTAATAGCAGTACAAAAAAATAGGTTGTAAAAATTCTAATATTTACGACTTATTGCTTGTAAAAATTCTGTTTTTTAGTACTTTTCATTTATGGAACGTAGTTTATACCCCTTACTGAGGGCTTGGAAGGAGTCTCTTCCCCGCAAACCGCTAGTCCTGCGGGGTGCGCGGCAGACGGGCAAAACCTACATCCTGAAGGCGTTCGGGGCCGGTGAATTCCCAACTTTCCATCACTTTGATTTTGAGAAGGCAGGCCCCGATCTCCGCGCCCTGTTTGACCGTACGCTGGATCCCCGTCAAATCATTCAGAATCTCGCTCTCTATCAAGGCCGGCCTATCGGAGAGGCTGATCTGATTCTCTTCGATGAAATTCAGGCTTGCCCGAGAGCGCTAACCAGCCTGAAATATTTTTGCGAAGAGTTGCCCGGTCAGGCGATTTGTGCCGCAGGATCTCTGTTGGGTGTCGCCGTCTCCGAAAGCGCCTGGCCCGTCGGAAAAGTTACGTATCTCGACCTCCATCCGCTTTGTTTCGAAGAATTTTTGGCAAACAGCGGTCAGGATCTGCTTTATTCGGCCTACGAATCTTCCTGGAAGGAAAAAACCTCTTCGCCGATCCTCCACGCAAAGCTCTGGGAAGCCCTGACCTGGTATTATGTAACCGGCGGAATGCCGGAAGCTGTCGCCGCCTTTTTCCGGCACGGCGAACGGATTTCAGAAGGTTTTTTTGCGGCGCGCAACGTACAGAAAGAGCTCATCCGCTCGTTCCTTCAGGACTTCACCAAACACTCCGGAGCCATTCATGCCGCTCACATTGCCTCCGTATTTGAAGACATTCCCCGTCAGCTGTCCGGATACACAGATACCTCCGTCAAACGATACCGCTTCAAGGATGTGATCCCCGGAAAAAAAGGGCTTGCCGAACTCGATGGACCGATCGGCTGGCTGGAAAAGGCGGGTCTGATCCATAAAACTCTCTTATGCGAACGACCGGAACTCCCTCTCCAGAGTTTTTGCAAAGCCAACCTGTTTAAACTGTTCCTCTGCGATATCGGGCTTCTCGGGGCGGCCCTTGATCTGGCTCCTGCCCTTCTGCTCCGGCAGGATTACGGCATCGTGAAAGGTTTTTTTGCCGAAAACTTTGTCGCTGCCGAATGGATCGCCGCAGGAAGTTCCGGGTTGTATTCCTGGATCCACCGAACCTGCGAAGTCGAATTTCTGCTCGAACACGAGGGCTCGGTTATCCCGGTAGAGGTCAAATCCGGACTGCGCACCCGTTCCCAAAGTTTGAATCAATACCTCCTGCGCTATGCGCCGCCGTACGCCGTCAAGATCTCGGGACTTCCACTCGCGCTGCACGGCGGCCCGCTGCTTCATATTCCGCTTTACTACGTCGGCAAACTGGCACGCCCGACGGCGGCAGCGCACCTTTTCTCTAAAGAGGTATCATGAAAAGAACCCAGACCGCCTATCACGAACTGGCACAAAGTTTGCGCGGCTCCATTTCCACCGGCGAATGGAACCCTGGCTTCCGTCTGCCGACCGAAATGGATCTGGCGGAAACGCACGGGGTCTCGCGCATCACCGTGCGCCATGCCCTGCAGCTGATCGAAGAAGAGGGGCTGATCCTGCGCCGTCCAAAGCTTGGAACTTTTGTCAGCTCTCAGCCGCAACGGCTGGTTCCGGTCTCCATCGACTACACCGCCAGCCTTCAACTGCACGCCCCCGAAGCCAAACGCACCCTGCTGGTCTGCCGGACGGATACCGCCGGAGCAGCGGCAGACTTACTGAAAATCAGCGAAGACGCGCCGGTGCTCTACTCCGAACGGTGCGACCGGCTCAACGGCATTCCATTTGCGTGGGACTGCGGAACCATTCCACTGCGCTACGCAAAGAAAACCACCGAAAAGGAACTCGCGGACGTTGCGCTGATCGAGCGCTGGTCCGCCAAGGAAAACCTGCAAATCAATTCGATTCAGCAAACCGTAGAAACCGTCACGGATCCGGTCGCGGCAAAACACCTCAAGCTCTCCGCCAAACATCCGCTGCTGAAAACCACCGAATGCTATTTTGATCAGCGCAACAGACCGTGCGGCGTCTTCATCACCTGCTACAACCCCGCCCTCGTCCAGCTGCGTATTCGTTATGCAACAGGCCGTTCGGCAGTATAAACGTCATCGTTCTCAACGGGGAAATGATACCAGATGCGGATGTGTTTCGGTAAAAAGCAAGCGGGACGCTTGCTCTACTTTGCAATAAATACCGAACATCTCCCGCGCTTGGTATGAGTCATGGATGTTTTTTTAAAGAAATCCATTTTTTCACCGTCTTTTAAACAGCCGCTTTCACAACACCCATAGCTTCGGCCTCCCTCTGCCGAACCCATTGCATGGCCTCGGTCACCCTTGCCCGCGCTTGGCTATATTCCCGATCAACCTTCAGCAAGACCTCCGTGATTTC
>CAZTEK010000061.1:0-7883 GCA_964612095.1 uncultured Verrucomicrobiota bacterium | reverse complement strand
TAATGACTGACCGGATCTTCCTGCTGGAGGTGCCGGATGAGTTCTCGAATGTAGGCGGCCACGCCAGAGCGCCCTCCTTGCATCACAAATGCTGAAAATCCAATATTCATTGACGGCGGATTCTAAACATCCTTCCGCGCTTTTAAAATAAACTTCCCTGTCAAAGTTTCAGGGTAGTAATTGCCGATTCTTATAACCGATCCAGTGTGCGGTACTGGATGGCTTCGGCGATATGTTCCGTACCGATCATTTCCGTCCCGGCCAGATCGGCAATGGTGCGGGCGACTTTCAGAATCCGGTCATATGCCCGGGCGCTGAAATTCATCTCCGCAACCGCATTTTTAAGCAGTTGTGCGGCATCTTCGGACGGACGGCAGTATTTGCGCGAATGCTTGGGTTGCATGCCGGCATTACAGTGGACGTGGCGGTCTTTGGCGTAGCGTTCCTGCTGGATTTTGCGCGCGGCGACAATTCGTTCGCGAATGGACGCAGAGGATTCGCCTTTTTCGAGTCCGGATAGTTTCTGGTAATCTACGGACGGAACTTCGATATGAATATCGATACGATCCATCAGCGGGCCGGAGATTTTGCCCTGATAGCGTTGGACTTGAAGCGGTGTTGAGGTGGAGCGCGGGTCGTCGGGGAAATAACCGTCTGGCGTCGGGTTCATCGCCGCTACCAGCATGAAACGGCAGGGGAACGTCACGCTAGCCGCGGCGCGGGCGATGGTGACTATTCCGTCTTCGAGCGGCTGGCGCAGCACTTCCAGCGCGTTACGGTGGAACTCCGGCAATTCGTCGAGAAACAGTACGCCGTTATGCGCCAGGCTAACGGCACCGGGCACCGGATGCGTCCCGCCCCCGAGCAGTCCGGCATCTGAAACCGTGTGATGGGGCGAATGGAAAGGGCGAGTGGCAATCAGGGATTCATTGGCATCAAGTTTTCCGGCGATACTGTGAATTTTCGTCGTTTCCAGCGCCTCTTCAAGTGTCATCGGGGGCAGGATGGACGGAATCCTCTTGGCGAGCATCGTCTTACCGGTTCCCGGCGGGCCGATCATTAGCAAATTATGGCCGCCAGCTACCGCAACTTCAATGGCGCGTTTGGCGTATTCCTGTCCCTTCACATCCTCAAAATCGGCGAGGTATTGATTGTGCGTGCTAAACGTTTCGTCCAGATTAACGACATGTGGCTTCAGTGTTAGTTCCATGTTTAGAAAATCTGCGGCCTCGCGTAAATTTTTCACGGCAAACACCTTGATTCCGTCCACTACGGCAGCCTCGGCGGCGTTTTCGATTGGAACAAGGATCGCTTTGCGACCGGCGGCGCGTGCCGCCAGCGTAATAGGCAAAACGCCGCGTACGCGGCGCACGGCACCGGAAAGTGCCAGCTCACCAATCATACAGGCGCGTTCGAGTAGATCGGGTTTAATGTCATTTTCAGCTGCCAGCATGCCGAGCGCAATCGGCAGATCAAAGCTCGGACCCTCTTTTTTGATATGGGCTGGAGCCAGATTGATTGTCACGCGCCCTTGCGGTGGCGTGAAGCCAGAGTTGATTAGGGCCGTAGTAACGCGGTGCTCGCTTTCCTTCACCGCCGTGTCGGGCAGGCCGACAATTAGCGTCTTTGGTTCGCCGTGTCCGCTGTTGACCTCAATTTCCACCGTATAGGCATCAACGCCGAAAACGGCACCTGAAAAAACTTTGGCCAGCATAAGCAAAATCTCCGCAGAAAACAGATAACGCTCAATTTTCCGCGGCATCCTGTAGTTTGTTTTAAGTATCAGCAAGACTGTTTCGCTATTTTCTACCAGTTGATGCCGGCCGAGTGGGCTTTCCCGAGGCAGGGAAAGGTGTGTTTGAAAAGATCATCGTCTCAAGACGGCAAAAAACGGTTTATTTCGGGGCGACGGTTGTGTATAAGGTGCGTTTCCGGTGTCCGGAAGACGGACGGCAATTTATGGTTTAGCGGGAGAGTTTTATGTCAGGGCATAGTAAATGGGCCAATATTAAGATTAGAAAGGGCAAAGCGGATGCCGTGCGAGGCAAGGTGTTCAGCAAGATTGCCAAGGAAATGACCGTGTCGGCGCGGATGGGGGGCGGCGACCCGGCAGCGAATATAACGCTACGTTCGCTGATCGTGAAGGCCAAGTCGGTGAACATGCCCAACGACAACATTGACCGTGCCATCAAAAAAGGCACCGGTGAACTTGAGGGCGGCGCGTTGGAAGAGCTGATGTACGAAGCCTATGCGCCGGGTGGAGTCGGGCTGATTGTACAGTCGCTGACCGATAATAAAAACCGCGCCGCTTCCGAGATTCGCAATGCTTGCACAAAAAATGGAGCGAGTATGGCTCAGCAAGGGGCTGTTAGTCGTAGTTTTCAGCGCAAAGGGCAGATTTATATCGCTGTTGCTGGGGTTGATGAAGATGCGTTGATGAATATTGTGCTCGAAGCCGGCGCGGAAGATATGACTCGTGATGGCGATCAGTTTGAAGTGCTGACGGCATTTACTGACTATGCTGCGGTATCTGAAGCGATTTCTAAGGCGGGCATTGCCACCGTTTCCTCCGAACTTACCATGCTCCCCGATATGCCAGTGGATATTAAGGATAAAGAAAAGGCGCTGGCGTTGATGAAGTTGATTGAAGCGCTGGAAGAGCTCGACGACGTCCAGAATGTGTATGGCGCGTTTGAGATCGACGACGCCATTCTGGCGGAGATGGAATGAGTAAAGTCCGCATTCTCGGGGTGGATACCTCGTTGCGGTCGTCCGGCGTGGCTGTAATCGAGGTGTCTGGTCAGCAGATGCGTGCATTGGTTTTCGGGCGGATTCATAACAAACCGGCCTGTTCACACACCACTTGTTTAGCGGAAATTCATCGTCAGGTTGACGCGTTGATTACTGAATTTTCTCCTGATGAGGCCGTTATAGAAGGTGCTTTTTTTGCCAAAAACGCCAAAACAGCCATGATTCTCGGTCAGGCGCGTGGCGTGGTACTGGCCGCTTGTGCGTTACGTAATCTGCCGGTTTATGAATACTCGCCGCGCTCGATTAAGCAGGCGACGGTTGGGGCTGGAGCTGCCAGTAAGGAGCAAGTTGGCAAGATGGTTATGCGTCTGCTGGGGTTAGCTGAAATTCCGCAAGAGGATGCATCCGATGCACTTGCAGCAGCTATCTGTCATGCTCACCAACGAGGTTTGCCGGAAGCCTTGCGTTCAAAACCGGTTTAATGTTAGTTTTCCCGACCTGTTTAAGAAAACAAAAGGAGATACATCGAATGGAACTCAAGGAAATTAAAAAAATCGTTGAAATGATGACCGAGAACGATCTCGCAGAATTTTTGCTGGAAGAAGAGGCTTTTACGTTGCAACTCAAGCGCGGAACAGCTGGCATAACTCATGTTGTCTCGGCACCGCACCAGATGATGGCCGCACCGGCCGCCGCTCCGGTTGCTGCTCCTTCTGCCGCCGCCGCACCTGTAGTTAATGAAAATGCCGGGCTGATTGAAATTAAATCTCCAATGGTTGGAACTTTCTATCGGTCACCGTCTCCGGATGCCGACTCTTTTGTTCAAATTGGTCAGGATGTATCGCCGGAAACGGTTGTTTGTATCATTGAAGCCATGAAGGTGATGAACGAGATTCAATCCGAAGTGAAGGGTAAGATTAAAAAGATCCTCGTGGATAACGCCACGCCCGTTCAGTTTGGTCAGGCTCTATTCCTTGTTGAGCCGGCGTAGGAGCGGAATTTGAAATTGGATGCCGGAACCCTGCGATTATTCAAATTTCAGGTTTCAGATTTCAGGTCTTAGTCTAACCCAAGGTTTTTTATGTTTGAAAAAATACTGATTGCCAATCGAGGCGAGATCGCGTTGCGGATTATCCGGGCCTGTAAAGAGCTAGGGATTAAATCGGTCGCGGTTTATTCGGAGGCTGATGCGGAGTCGTTGCATGTTCAGATGGCTGATGAGGCTATTTGTATCGGGCCTGCCTCCGCAACATCCAGCTATCTGAAGATGGCCAACATTATTAGCGCCGCCGAGGTTGCCGATGTGGATGCTATTCATCCCGGCTATGGCTTTCTGGCTGAAAACGCCCATTTTGCTGAAATTTGTCGGAGCTGTAATATTACTTTTATCGGGCCGACGCCCGAAGTGATTCGTCAAATGGGCGATAAGGCCATTGCTCGCGATACGATGAAAGCGGCGGGGGTTCCGATTACGCCCGGTAGCGATGGTATTTTGGCCACGAAGGAAGAGGCGTTAGAACTAGCCCATAAAATGGGGTATCCTGTTCTGATCAAAGCGGTTGCAGGTGGGGGCGGCAAGGGGATGCGCGTGGCGCATAACGATATCAGCCTTGCGCAAGGATTCATGATGGCCAGCGCCGAGGCTGGAAGTGCTTTTGGCAATCCCGCGGTGTTTATGGAAAAATACATCGAGTCGGCTCGTCACGTTGAAGTACAGGTCATTGGTGATAACTACGGTAACGTGGTGCATCTCGGCGAGCGCGATTGCAGTATTCAGCGGCGTCATCAGAAGTTGGTGGAAGAGTCGCCTTGTCCGGTGCTGACCCCAGAAGAGCGTAAAGCACTCGGCGAAGCCGGTGTGAAAGCGGCTAAATCGGTGGGTTATAACAGTGCGGGAACGCTTGAATTTCTTTACGACGAAAAAGCAAAAAAATTCTACTTCATGGAAATGAACACCCGTATCCAAGTGGAACATACGGTCAGTGAAGAAGTAACGGGAATCGACTTAGTTAAGGAGCAGATCCTTGTAGCGGCCGGAAGGAAGCTTTCGTTTACCCAAGAGGATGTGAAGGTGCGTTATCACGCTATAGAGTTCCGTGTAAATGCCGAAGACCCATATAAAAACTTCACCCCGTCGCCCGGTAAAGTGGAGGCAGTACATTTCCCCGGCGGCCCCGGCATCCGAATTGATTCACATGTCTACAGCGGTTACACCATCTCACCTTACTATGATAGTATGATCGCCAAAATCATTGCTCGTGGTGCTACGCGCGAAGAGGCGCTCAACCGCCTGCACCGTGCGCTTGAGGAGTTCACCATCAACGGTCCGCACACTACGGTGCCAGTCGGCATCGCGTTATTGATGGATACCCGCTTCCGTCGTGGCGAATATAACACCGCCTTCCTCGAAAAATTCATGAATGAAAATTTTATGGTCGACCGGTAGCAAGGAGAATCAGCTATGAGCGATAGAAATGTCCCGCCTTCTAGAAACTGGCCTATTCCAGAAGATAAATCTGACGATGCTGGGTTGGGTGCGGTAGAGATTCATAATAATGTCATCGCAGTGATCGCTCATGAGGCTGCTAATCGCGTTCCCGGTGTTGTGGAGCTTTCAGGAACACTCGTTGATGAGTTGGTGGATATCATCGGCAAGCGTACCCGCGACCGCGGCGTACGTGTGGCTGTTGACTCCGAAAACACGATCATCGTTAAATTGACCGCTGTGCTTGAATATGGCGTTTATATTCCTGAAGTCTGCGGAAAGCTTCAGCTTGAAGTCCGCAAATCGATTGAAGAATTGACCGGCAAACGGGTGCAGGCGGTTAACATTTCGGTACAGAGTATTCGGCGAATTGCGAAAGATGTTACGGGAGGAATGTAAAATGACACGGTTTCTTCATGTGCTTTCCGGAGTGGTTATCTGGTTCCTTTTCGCCGCTATCGGCGGCGCACTGATCTACGCCAACGGTCTTGGTGTTGAGGAAGGTGTGCTCGGGCTCTTCTATATCAGCGAAAGATGGTATGAAGCAATGGGTGCTGGCGGCGTCATGGTGCTGCTTTCCCTGCTTCATTTAGTTACCTTTGGGCCGCGCCGGCAGAAAGCGCGCTACATCTCCTTCGATTCCGGAAACGGAGCTGTTTCCATTAGTGTCAGCGCCGTGCGCGACTATATCCGCAAGCTCGGCGATGAATTTGGTGCCGTGGTAGGCATTGATCCTAAAATTCGCTCCGAAAAGAACACCATTAGTATCGATCTTGACGTAAAGCTTCAGACAGGCACTCGCATTCCTGAATTTTCTCAGGTTCTTCAGGAGCGTATTCGTGAAGGGATGCGTAACGGACTGGGTATTGCCGAAGTGAAAGAAATCAAAGTACGCATTCAGGAAATTGTCGGTATGCCGCGTCCCTCACGCCGTGATTAAGCTTATGAAAAAAAATAGCGCACCCAAACTGGTTATTGTTGGCTCTATTGGCATCGATACCATTGAAACCCCTCACGAAAAGCATGTCGAAATTCTTGGCGGTTCTGTCAGCTATGCCTGTGCCGCCGCCTCATTTTTTGTTAAAACTGGTATGGTAGGCGTTGTGGGCACCGATTTTCCTTCGGAACATCGCGCTCTTTGGGAAAACATGGGCATCGATCTCGCGGGTCTCCAGACTGAAGAAGGCAAAACCTTCCGCTGGTCAGGTGTTTATGAAGCCAACATGGATAACCGTCGTACGCTACTTACCGAACTCAATGTATTTGAACGCTTTACGCCCGAACTTCCGGAAGCCTACTGCGATGCACCTTTCCTTTTTCTTGGAAACATTGCTCCGGAACTTCAGCTCCATGTTCTTGAGCAGGTACACTCGCCTGAGTTTGTTCTGATCGATACCATGGATCTTTGGATCAATATCGCTCGCGATAGCCTGGTTAAAGTCGTCGGTAAGTGCGACATGCTCACCCTCAATGAATCTGAAGCACGGCTTTTTACCGGCGAGCATTCCCTTATGGCGGCCGCCAAAGCACTGCTCGCCATGGGACCGCGCTTTGTGCTCATTAAAAAAGGGCAGAGCGGTAGCATGCTGTTTTCAAAAGATGGAATTTTTCTGCTACACGCCTTCCCGTTGGCAGACTTTAAAGACCCGACCGGCGCGGGCGACACCTTTGCTGGCGGACTGATGGGCGCGTTAGCCGAATTTGGTGAAACGGACGAAAAAGCCATCCGTAGGGCTATGGTTTACGGCAGTGTTACTGCTGCTTTCGGCGTCGAAGAGTTCAGTTTAAAGCGGCTTGCCGCTCTTGATCGCAAGCAAATAGACCATCGCGCGGATATACTTAAGTCGATGTGCCGTATTGATTAACAAATAATATTGCGCATCAATACGAAGCAAGATGGTTTTTCTCTCTCTCATAGCCTCGGTAGCTCAATTGGATAGAGCATCGGATTTCGAATCCGACGGTTACAGGTTCGACCCCTGTCCGGGGCACCATACTTTGTTCTTCCCCAAGACGGGGACAAGGGCGGTCATAAATCTTTCTGATTTCTGACATCTGATTTCCAATCTGGCCATCAATTCTTCATCCCATTCGTCCAATATTCCACCTTCCTCCGTTGGGGCGCTTTTTTCTTAGATATTGCAGTTTACAAGGGCGGGGGGCGTCTATATATTGTCGCGCTCAACTATAGAAGTAACGAAACGAAGAGAGTTAAGAAGGAGCCGTAAGTGGATACAGCAGTTAAAGCGGAAACCAGAAAAGAATATCAGCGCAGCGACCGGGATACCGGATCCGTTGAAGTGCAAGTGGCACTGCTGACGAAGCATGTAGAAGCACTCACCGTGCATCTGCAGAGCCATAAAAAGGACAACAGCACTCGTCGCGGTTTGATCACTATGGTCAACAACCGCAAAAAGCTGCTGAGCTATCTGGCCAGAACAGATAACCCGCGCTATAAAGAGCTGATTCAGCGTCTTGGTTTGCGCCACTAAGAATACCGAGGACGGCCCCGTTCACTACGGGGCTGTTTTGTTTCAGGGGAAATCCCCGTTCCAACACAGCGCCCATTGCGGGCCGCCCGTTTATCCACCCCCAGAGGTCTGCGCATCCGGCCTCGTCAGGCTCCCGGCAATCAATGGATGCAGAA